>CBDUZK010000012.1:0-23603 GCA_965371675.1 uncultured bacterium
GTGTTCGAGGAGCTTGAGAAACTCGTCACGAACACACAGGGTCAGGGTTCGTAGCCTCGGGGCCGATCCTGGCTGTTTACATCAAGTCCGCCCCGGAAGTGGAGGGGATGCGCGTTGCGGGCCGGATACTGGTCCAGGTGCTGGAAGCAATGGAGGCCGCAATCGCACCGGGCGTGACGACCCGGGAGTTGAACCGGGTTTGCGAGAGCGGCATCAAAGCCGAGGGCGCGGAGCCGACGTTCAAGGGCTACCGCGGGTACCCGGCGGCCGCCTGCATCAGCATCAATGACGAGGTGGTGCACGGCATCCCGGGCGACCGGAGACTGGAATCGGGAGACCTGGTGAAGATTGACGTCGGCGTGACCAAAGCCGGTTTGATTGCGGATGCGGCCCGGACCTACGAGGTCGGAGACGTGAGTCCAAAGGTGCATGCGCTCGTGGTCGCGACCGAGGATTCGTTCCGGCAGGGCATCGACCAGGCGCGGGCCGGGAACCGAGTCGGTGACATCGGCCACGCGGTGCAGAGCTACGTTGAGGCCCGGGGATACTCGGTGGTGCGCGCTTTGTGCGGGCACGGTGTGGGCCGGGAACTGCACGAGGCCCCGTCGATACCGAACTATGGCCGGCCGGGCAAAGGCATGCGGCTGGAGGCGGGCATGACGCTTGCGGTCGAGCCGATGGTGAATATGGGCGGGTTTGACGTGCGGACCCTCGACGACGGGTGGACAGTCGTGACAAAAGATAGCTTGCCATCGGCACATTATGAGAATACAATCCTGATTACTAATGGAAAACCGGAGATACTGACGCGACATGCCTAAGAAGGATTTGCTCCAGCTTGAAGGCGTGGTCAAGGAAACCCTGCCGAGCGCGACGTTCAGGGTCGAGCTCGACAACGGCCACGAGGTCCTTGCCCATATCTCCGGCCGGATGCGTAAGCACTGGATCCGCATCCTGCCCGGGGACCGGGTTACGGTTGAGTTCAGTGTCTATGATTTGAACCGGGGCCGCATTATCTATCGGTTCAAGTAGAGGAGAAGACGATGAAGGTTCAGACCTCAGTGAAGAAACGTTGCGCCCACTGCAAGATTGTCAAGCGGAAGGGCGTGGTTCGGGTTATCTGCAAGCGCGATCCGAAGCACAAGCAGCGGCAGGGATAGCAGAAGATAAGCCGGTTGTGCCGGCAACAGCACCTCAGATTGAGCAGACCGTCCACCCGGGCGGTCTTCTCTGTGGGGTGAAGGTCCCGAAGTGACGAAGTACATCTTCGTGACCGGTGGCGTCGTCTCGGCCTTGGGAAAGGGCATCGCCACTTCTTCAATCGGCCTGCTCCTGAAGAGTCGGGGCCTGGACGTGGTGCCGCTGAAGTTCGACCCCTACATCAACGTCGACCCGGGCACGATGAGCCCGTTTCAGCACGGCGAGGTGTTCGTCACCGACGACGGGGCCGAAACCGACCTCGACCTCGGTCACTACGAGCGGTTCATAGACCGGAACCTGACGAAAGCCAGCAACCTGACGTCGGGCCAGGTATACCTGTCGGTCATCGAGAAGGAGCGACGGGGCGAGTACCTGGGTCGGACAATCCAGGTCGTCCCGCACATCACGGCCGAGATCAAGGACGCGATTCGCCGGCTGGCCAAGGGTCGCGACGTGGTCGTGGTCGAAATCGGCGGCACGGTCGGCGACATCGAAGGACTGCCGTTCATGGAAGCGGCGCGCCAGTTTGCGCTTGAAGAGGGACGACAGAACGTGTTCTTCATCCATCTTACCCTGGTGCCATTTGTGAATGCAGCCGGCGAGTTCAAGACCAAGCCGACCCAGCATTCGGTGAAGCAGTTGCGGGACATCGGAATCCAGCCGGACGTCGTGATGTGCCGGGCCCAGGACCCGCTGCCGCAGGAGGCACGCGACAAGATTGCGCTGTTCTGCAACGTCCGACCGGAGGCGGTGATTGAAGCGGTGGACGTGCCGAACATCTACAGCATCCCGCTTGTGTTTCACCGGCAGAAGCTCGACCAGCTTATCGTGCGGGCGCTCAAACTGAAGGCAGGCCGGCCTGACCTGAAGGCGTGGACCAGGTTTGTGCGCGCGGCCGAACGTCCCATGAAGGAACTTGAAATCGGCATCTGCGGGAAGTACGTGGGACTCCACGATGCTTACAAGTCGGTGATCGAGGCCGTGTTCCATGCCGCGGTCGCGGCCGGGGCGAAGGCGAACATCCGCTGGATTGATGCCGAGGACATAGCCCCGGGCCGGGCAGGAGAGAAGCTCGACGGACTGAGCGGCCTGATTGTGCCGGGCGGATTCGGAATGCGCGGCATGGAGGGCAAGGTCGAAGCGGTGCGTTGGTGCCGTGAGAACCGGGTTCCGTACCTGGGGTTGTGTGTCGGGTTGCACGTGGCGGTCATCGAGTTCGCCCGCAACGTGTGCGGATTGAAGGGCGCGAACTCGACCGAGTTCGATTCGCGGACCCGGCACCCGGTCATCTACCTGCTGCCCGGACAGCGCGGGATCAAGCGTAAGGGCGGGACCATGCGCCTGGGCGCCTGGCCGTGTCGATTGAAGCCCGGTTCGGTGGCGGCGCGCTGCTATCGTCGGACCGGCGTGTCCGAGCGTCACCGCCACCGGTATGAGGTCAACAACAAGTTCCTGCCCGTGTTCGAGAAGCACGGGCTGATCGCGAGCGGGCGTACTCCTCAGGGCGACCTGGTCGAGGTTGTCGAGGTGAAGGGGCACCCGTTCTTCGTAGCCTGTCAATTCCACCCGGAGTTCAAGTCCCGGCCGTTGCGGCCGCATCCCCTGTTTGCCGGGTTCATGCGGGCCGTCCGTAATCATGCTGGCTCTTGCATTGATGCTGGTTCGGGCACTGCCGGCTAGCCCGTCCCTGTTCCTTTCCCGATTCTTCGTGCTCTGCTACCTGCTGTTCCGGGCGGATTACCGCGGGGAAATCAGGCGCAACTACCGGCTGGTGTGCGGTCACGATTGCCGGTGGTTCTGGGTGCGGAACGCGTGGTGCCTGGGCCGGAATCTGCACCTGATGGCCCTGATTGGGACGCGCCGGGGACAGCAGGTTATTGACAAGGCAGTCGTCTGCGGGGACAATCACTGGTGGCCACAATTGGAACAGGAGTTGCATGCGGTCATGGCTTCTTTTCATTTCGGGGCGTGGGAGTTCCTGCCCCGGATAACCGCGCGGTCCCGGGTTTCGGTCAGCCTCGGTGTCGGCACGCAGCGGGACCCGAGGTTGGGGCGGCAGTTGCGGAAAACCCGGGCCAAGGGCGGTGTCCGGGTGGGACGTGGTTTGTCGTCGATTCGACGGTCGATGGAGCAACCGGGGGTGACCGGGTTCATGCTTGATAATACCAGCCGGGGACGGCGTACCGTGGTGACAGTGGATGACGTGAGATTCGCCGTGCCGAGTCTGCCGTTTCGGATGGCTCGTTCCCGGGGAACGGGACTCGTGCCGGCGTTCTGCCGATTCGGACGCGGGCGGCTTCGGGTTTGCGTGTATCCTCCCGGCGACGAGGAGGGCGCGGTTCGGGCTTTGCTGCGCGAGGTCCGCGCGCACCCGGAGGAATGGGTGTTCTGGGCCAAGGCCGGCGCGCTGGAGGCGGCGTGAAATCGTGGTGCCTGATGCTCGGGGCCGGTGTCCTGTTGCTGGGAGTGGTGTGTCGGGAAGAGAAGGTGGAATCAGAGGAGCTGACATTGCCCGACCAGGTCGTGGAGGGGTTCACGATGCATGAGAGTTCGAGCGGCGAACGGCTGTACACGATGGAGGCGGATACCGCCTATGTGTACGACGACCTGGGCTACGTGGAGGTGGTTCGGCCGCACGTGACCTTCTACGATGAGCATGGGATGGTGCACGCGCTGCTTGAGGCGGACGAAGGGACGATTCGGTCGATGTCGAACGACCTGGTGGCGCGCGGCAACCTGGTGGTCAGGACCGCGGACAGCACGCTGTTGTACACTGATTCCCTGGTCTGGAACAATGACACGCGACTGGTGCGAACCGATGCGCCGGTACACATCGAAACACCGAGGGGCGAGATCGACGGCGTCGGTCTGACGTCGGATGCCGGGTTGAGCCGGATCGAGATAATGAGCGAAGTGCGGGGTGAGTCCGAGTTCCGGTTTGATGCGGCGTCGGACAGCGGGGCGACCGAGTGATGTTGAACCGGTTGTCGGTTGTCTCGGTGCTGGTCGCGTTGCTGGTGCAGGTGGCCGCGGCCGCGGACATCTACGCCCGCCGGATGCAGATTGTGAGGACCCTGGACGGCCAGGAAACCTGGTTCGAGGACAGCGTGAGCATCACAGACGGCGCGACCCGGATTACCGCCGGCGCGGCCCGGTTCAACGAGACGCAGGGCGTGGCGGTCGTTTCGGATTCGGTCTTCATCGAGAACCCGGACGCGCTGGTGTGGGCGGATTCCGCAGTCTACCGGTTTGACGAGCGGACGACCCGGTTGTACGGAGATGTGCGGGTGGAGCAGGACTCGATGGTGATAACCGCGCCACGACTCTACTACTCAATCGCGGAGAAACGGGTGGATGCGGATTCCGGCATCGTGGTTGTGAACACTGGGCGCGGATTCCGGCTGTGCGGTATGACGGGAACCTACGACCTGGGGCGGAGCGTCGGTTCGGTGGATTCCCTGCCCGTGCTCGTGCTGGGCAAGAAGGACGATTCTCTGAGGATTACCGCGCGTACGATTACCTGGTCCGGTCAAGAGGAGCGCACGATCATCTCCGGGGCCGTGCGGGTCGGTGATGAGAAGTCGCGACTCGAATGTGATACGCTCGTGTATTTCTCCGGTCCGGATTCGGGTGTCGCATGGGGCGAGCCGCGTATTGCCGACAGTCTGAATCACACCGAGGGTGATACCATCTGGCTGCATGTCCGCGACGGGGCACTTGACGAAGTTGCGGTCGCGGGGGATGCGCGGGGTTCCTACCGGACCGGGACCGGCAATGAGGTGCGCGTCGCGGGAGGCGTTATCAGGATTCTGCTGGAGCACGGGGAAGTGTCGGTGATCGAGGTCGAGGATATGACGTCGGGTCGGCTGGTGCGCGGAGCCGGGACGTCGGATGGACCCGGGGGCTGATGTGAAGCTCGTCGCCGAGGGACTGGTCAAGAGCTACAGCGGTCGCAAGGTGGTGGATGAAGTCGGGCTTGAACTGCACCAGGGCGAGATTGTCGGATTGCTGGGGCCGAACGGCGCGGGCAAGACGACGACGTTCCACATGATTACGGGTTTCATCCGACCGGAGGCCGGTTGGATCAAGATCGGCGACCGTGATATCACCCGGATGCCGGTATACAAGCGGGCCCGGCTCGGTCTCGGCTACCTGTCCCAGGAGCCCTCCGTGTTCCGTAAGCTGTCGGTGGCGGACAACATCAAAGCGATACTCGAGATGCGGGCGTATCCGAAGAACAGACAGGCAGCACGGGTTCGGGAGCTGCTCGACCAGTTCAATGTCTTCCATCTTTCGCGGCAGAAGGGGCAGACCCTGTCCGGTGGCGAGCGACGCCGGGTTGAGCTGGCGCGCGCCCTGGCCGCCGAGCCTTCGTTCCTGTTGCTCGACGAGCCGTTCACCGGCATCGACCCGATCGTACGGGCCGAGATCCAGGATATCGTGCGGAGGCTGCGGGACGACGGACTCGGGATCCTGATTACCGACCATAACGTGCGTGAGACGCTTGAGATTACGGACCGCGCCTACGTCATGTACGACGCGCGGGTGCTGCTGTCCGGGACTTCGGAGGAACTGGTCCGGGATGAGCGTGCGCGCGAGGTGTACCTGGGTGAGAGGTTCAGGATATGAGTTTCGGCTTCGGGTTGCGGTTGGAGCAGAAGCTGTCGCAGGAGTTGCACCTTCACCCGCAGCTCATCCTGACCCTGAAGCTGCTGCCCATGACAGCACTTGAACTCGAGGGCGTAATCCGCCAGGAGATAGAGGAGAACCCGGTGCTTGAGGAAGTCCCGGATGTGCCCGAATCCGGGCCGGAGTCCGACGTCATGCCGGACAGTGCGGAATCGCGCAAAGAAGAAGGCGGCGATGGGCTGATCAGCGAAACCGAGGAAGGCCCGGACGTCGCGTCACGGGAGATGGCGGAGTTTCTCGACGTGCTCAGCAATGACTCCTACTACATGGCGTCCCGGCAGGCGGCGTCCGCCCCGGATTCGGATACAGACATGATGGAGCTGACCCCGGACCTGGGCCCGAGTATTTCCGATGCGTTGATGCCGCAGTTGCGCGGCAAACTGGACGAGGAGGGAGCACGCATTGCCGAAATCGTGCTCGGGTCGCTGGATGAAGATGGTCTGCTTGCCGTACCACCGGAGGAGCTGATCCTGAATCATGACCTGGACAAGGGGTGCCTCCGGGCGGTGCTGTACGTCATCCAGCGGATTGAGCCCGGTGGTATCGCGTGCCGGGACCAGCGCGAGGCGCTTGTGGTCCAGCTTGAAATGCACGGGTATGAGCCCGGCTGTCTTGAGTACCGGATCGTGGCCGAGTTCTGGCGACTGCTGTTGCAGGTGAAGCTCGGCAAGATTGCGAAGCTGTGCGGGGTAAGCGAGAAGCAGGTGCGGCATGCGGCCGAGTGCGTGCACGGGCTTGAAACCCGGCCCGGCCGGCGGTATGCCCGACGGCGGATCGATTACGTATCTCCGGATTTCACGGTGTTCTGGCGCGACGGCAAACTGACGTTCGACTACAATGACGACCGCATCCCTCATCTGCGACTGGCGCAGCGTTTCGTGTTGATCCTCAAGAGCCCGAAGTCGTACCCGAAGGAAGAGGTCGATTTCGCCCGTCTGAAGTACAACCGGGCCGTGATGTTCCTGCGTGCGATTGAGTCGCGGCGGCGGACCCTGCGGAAGCTGATGAGGCTCATCATGAACCAGCAGGGCGATTTCTTCGAGCATGGACCCGAGCACCTGAAGCCGGCGACCATGCGAGAGGCGGCCGGGCACCTGGAGGTGCACCCTTCGACTGTGTCGCGTGCGTCGGCGGGCAAGTACGTCGAGACGACCTACGGCATCTACCCGCTCAAGTTCTTCTTCACGGCCGGAGCGGGCAACAAGTCCCGGACGAGCATCAAGGAGTTTGTTCGGGATATCATCGACAAGGAGAACCGGGACAAGCCGCTGAGTGATGATGCCATCGGTCGGAAGCTCAAGGAAGACTATAGCGTTGACATATCGCGGCGCACTGTGGCCAAGTACCGGGGTGAACTCGGCATCCCGGGACGCAACCACCGGGGCAAGCTGTAGCGTGCACGTTGTCATCGGGACCGCGGGCCACATTGACCACGGCAAGAGTGCGCTGGTCAAGGCGCTGACCGGCTTCGACCCTGACCGGCTCAAGGAGGAAAAGGAACGGGGCATGACCACGGACCTGGGGTTTGCGTTCCTGGGCGATGATGTGACCATCATTGACGTCCCGGGGCACGAGAAGTTCGTGCGTCACATGCTGGCCGGCGCAAGCACAGTCGACCTCGTGGTGCTCGTGGTTGCCGCAGATGATGGCGTGATGCCGCAGACTCGCGAGCATTTCGATATCTGCAGACTCATGGGCATCGAGTCGGGGTTGGTAATCATCACCAAGGCCGATCTTGTGGACGAGGACTGGATGGAGCTTGTGCGGGCGGATGTGGCGGACCTGATCGCCGGCACTTTCCTTGATCAGGCACCGGTGCTGGCCGCTTCGTCGATCACAGGAGCCGGTATCCCGGAGGTGCGTGCGGCTATCGATGACCTGGTCGGGCAGGTGCGTGCGCGGTCAGACCGCGGAGTGTTCCGGCTGCCGATTGACCGGAGCTTCGCAATCAAGGGCTTTGGAACCGTGGTGGCGGGGACCGTGCTGTCGGGCAGTGCCCGGGTCGGTGACCGTCTTGAACTGCTGCCCCAGCGACAGGAGGTCAGGGTGCGTGGCATCCAGCGGCACAACCAGGCGCTCAAAGAGACAGTGCTTGGAGACCGCGCGGCCATCAACCTGCACGGCCTGGGGCGCGAGATGCCGGTGCGTGGGAACGTGCTTGCGACACCGGGCTACTACACCCCGACCGCGATCTTCAACGCCACGTTGACGTTGCTGGCAAGCGCCGCACGTCCACTGCGCAACATGATTCGCGTGCGGGTGCATATCGGCACGTCCGAGGTGATGGCGCGGGTTGTGCTGCTGGACGTGAAGGAGCTGGCACCCGGCCAACAGGGGATGGTCCAGTATCGACTCGAGGAACAGGTTGTCTGCGACTGGAGTGACCACTACGTTATCCGGTCGTATTCGCCCCAGCATACGATTGGTGGCGGGGTTGTGCTTGAAGTGAACGCCGACAAGGAGCGACGGTTCGTCGAGTCGACAATCGCGAGGCTGCAAGCGCAGAGTTCCGGTGACACCGGCGCGGTGATTGAGCAAACGCTGCTCCGGTATGGGCTTGAGGCGTGTCAGCCGGAGCGTCTTGCGCGGGATGTCGCGATTGCGGGCCATGACCTGAAAGAACACCTGGCAAAGCTGATTGCAGCGGGCAAGGTGAGCCGGTTCCGTTTCGAGGGGCATGATTGGATGGTGCATGAGGACAGTTTCGCGCGCGGCCGGGCGGCGGTGCTGGAAGCACTGGCGGAGTTCCATCGTCAGTACCCGTTTCGGGTCGGCCTGAAGCGGCCCGAGTTGCGGGGCAAGTCCGCTCGGGGGATTTCCGTGGCGCTGTTTGACGCGGTGGTGCGTGAGTTGCTGGAAGCGGGTGAAGTCACTGATGCCGGTGGTCGATTGATGCGCGCCGGGCACGAGGTCAGGCTCAAACCGGAAGAACAGAAGCTGTTCGACCGGGTGGCGCAGGACGTAGGTGACGCCCGATTCGCACCACCCGCACTGGACGAACTGCTTGCCGGGGTGAAGAAGAGCGTGGCGGAGCGGGTGCGCACCGCGCTGCTTGAGACCGGCACGTTGGTCGACGTGGGCGAGGGCATTGCGTTTCATCGGGATGCGGTGGCAGAGGGCCGGGACGTTCTGCTGCGCCTGTTTGCCGACCGGCCGGAACTCGCGGCGTCCGATGTGCGCAGGGGACTGGATACAACCCGGCGGTACACGATACCGCTGCTGAACTACTTCGATTCCGTCGGATTGACGCAGCGTCGCGGCGACAAGCGAGTGTTGCGCAAGCCGGCGGGTAGCCGAGAAGCCGACTGATAGAGGAGAATCATGGCCAGACGTGGAATACTTGCGACTGTCAGCTGTGTAGGCTGAGCGTCCAAGCTCGGTAAGGCGCAGTTGGCGCCTGTACTCGACAAGCTGAAGCGGCCGGACGACCCACGATTGCTGGTGGGCATCAATACCGCTGACGATGCCGGCGTGTTCCTGCTGCGGGAGGGACTGGCGCTGGTTCAGACGGTTGACCTGCTGACACCGATGGTCGAGGACCCCTATACGTTCGGTCGGATTGCAGCGGCAAACTCGTTGTCGGACGTGTACGCAATGGGCGGCACGCCGTTGACCGTACTGAATGTGGTCGGTTTCCCGGCACCATCGCCGATGGACTGGCTGGCCGAAATCCTGCGTGGCGGGCAGGACGTGGTCGCGGAGGCGGATGCGGTCGTGGTCGGCGGTCATACGTTCAACGAGAAGGAAATCAAGTACGGGCTGGCGGTAACCGGCACAATCGCTCCGGATTCCATCGTCGGTAATGCGGGTGCCTGCGTTGGTGACGTGCTTGTATTGACGAAGCCGCTCGGCACCGGGGTTTTCGGCCAACTCATGACGGGCGAAGAAGAGATTGCCCAGGACCTGTATCAGGCCGCGACGAAGTCGATGATGACTCTGAACCGGGATGGAGGCACGGCAATGGTGGAGTGCGAGGCCCACGGTGCAACCGATATCACGGGCTATGGTCTGCTCGGGCACGCGCAGGAGCTGGCCGAAGCCAGTGGCGTGCGGCTGCGGCTGGAGTTCGCCGGGCTGCCGTTCCTGCCCGGTGTGCGTGGTCATGCCGCGCAGGGGGTAGTGGATGCGGGTGTCACCATGAACCAGCTTGCATTCGGTGCCCACGTCGAGTGGGCGGACGAGATAGTGGAGTCGGACCGGAACATGCTGTTCGGGTCCGAGACCTCAGGCGGTCTGTTGATTTCGCTGCGACCGGATTGTGTACGGCAGTTCCAGACGCTGATGCAGGATCGGGGTCTGAGCGCGCCGGTCGTGGGTGAGGTTGTCGCCGGTCCGACCGGCACGTTCGAGGTAAGGGGGTAGCGTATGTTCTGGGAACGAATCTGGACCGAACTGCAGACGAACTACTTCGCGCCGGACCGGCTGGCGGTCTACGCCGGGAAGCTGTTTCAGATCATCGCCATTGTTGTCTTCGCGTCGCTCGCGGCGTGGCTGCTGGGCAGGTTCCTGAAGCGGACGCTGCATAGTCGGGGTCGGATTGTCCGCAAGCAGAGCGCCCGGACGATAGTCACGGTTCTGCGCAGCCTGGTGTACTACGTCTTCTTTTTCACGGCGCTGATCATGGTGCTGCGTGTGTTGGGGGTGGATTTCTCCGCGATCCTCGCGGGTGCAGGGGTAATCGGCCTCGCGATCGGGTTTGGAGCTCAGTCACTGGTGCGGGACTTCCTGTCGGGGTTCTTCCTGTTGTTCGAGGATTCGATCAATGTGGATGATTTCGTCGTGATCGGCACTGTCAGTGGTACGGTTGAGTCAATCGGTCTGCGGCGGATCCAGGTGCGGGCGTTTGACGGCACGCTGTATACGATTCCGAACGGCGAGCTGGCGACGTTCGGCAACAGAAGCAGAGACTACATGCGTGCTATCGTGAAGGTCGATCTCGCCTACGAGCAGGATACCGAGCGAGGCATGGCGGTCGCCCGGCGCGTGGCGGATGAGTGGCAGACCGGGCAGGGCAGCAACGCGCTGGAGCGGCCCGAGGTGCACGGGTTGTTGAGTTTCGGGGAGTCCGGCCTGACTATCAGGGTCGTGGTCAGGGTGAAGCCGGGCGCGCAGTGGGCCGCGGAGCGGGAACTGCGAGTGCGCCTGAAGAAGGCGTTCGATGCGACCGGGGTCGAGGTGCCGTTCCCGCGGCAGGTCGTCTATCTCAAGAACGAGGACCCGAAGAAGAGCTAGTCGGGTGCAACCACGGTTGCACTCTCCTTGCCATCCGGTCGTTGCGGGTGGCTGATGATCACCAGCGCACCGGTGATTTCCCCGGCTTTGTTTCGCAGGATTTCGATACAGACAACCGACCCGGACAGCTCCGGCAGGATATTGCAGGTCTGACGGCTGGTCGCCCCGGCCAGAGCTCGTTCGAGTGACTCGATGATGCACTTGAGGCGCGGGTAGGTATCCAGTCCTTTGCCCTGGGCTTCGGCCGCGGGGCAGCCCAGTAGTCCTTCAATTGCGGCGTTGGCCATCACGACGTTGGGTTTCGTGTCCACGACGAGCACACCTTCAGTGATATCGTTGGCGAGCAATCGAAAGCGCTTCTCAAGCTGGAGAATGTGGTTGACCTTGCGTTCGTCGAACACGCGCAGGCGGGCGAAAGAACGGTTGAGTTGCCAGGCCAGTTGGCCGAGTTCGTCGCGGGTCCGGAGATTGATGTGGACGTCGAGCTCACCGTCCTCGGTTCGGCGCAGGGCGTTGGTGATACGTTTGATCGGGAACACCGCCTGACGGGGGAGGGCAATGACCAGCCACACCAGCAGGACGATTACCAACAGGAGTACGGTGATGATGTTGCGCTGGCCCCAGGCCGCGAGGTGTCGGGCGCGCCGGCGGTTGAGAACGACCTGGCGTCGGGCATGGGCGCCGATCGTGTCGGTGCGCATGCCTATTTCGCGTTGAATGGTCCTGATGCTGTCATTCAGGGCGCGGCTGCCGAACTGGCGTATGGATACGTTGGCGGCCAGCCGGGCCGCCTCGGCCAGGACCGAGTCACGCCTGGTGCTGTCGCCGGTCTCGGTGGCGGCGCGGAGCAGGTTCTCGTGAATCCGGCGAAGATGAGAGAGCGACGGGATGTCGATGCGAGCCGGGCGGTCAGGCGCCGGGAGCCTGATGAGAGAGTCGGAGAGGGCCTGGTAGATGGTGGTCAGGGCCACGATGTCGTCGAATTCGTCGGACAGGTCCGGTTCCAGTTGCCGACCCCGTTCCGCCATGGAATCGATGCGGGCGAGCGCGGCGTGGGTCTGGCTGATGTGGATGGAATCGCGGTAGAGCAGGAAGTTCTTCTCGTCGCGTCGGGCCTGGGTGAAGTCGAGCGTGATGCGACCGGCGATGTGGATCAGCTCGATATCCTCATCCACAATCCGGCCGACCGCGTCGTTCATGCGTCGGATGTAGAACAGGGACAGGAGTACGACCGGGATGAGGAGAGCCGCGGACGCGAGCATGCTGAGTGACATCCGCGTGCGGATGGTGGTGGTGCCGCGAGCCCGGGCCGGCGTTGTGGATTTCCGCTGGCGACGAGCCATGCTATTTCCCCATTGACAGGCGCTCGATATCGGCATCCCGTCCGACGACAACCAGTATGTCGCTTTCTTCGATCCGGTCGTCCGGTCCCGGGATGTCGTTGGTGCGGACATCGTAGCTGCTTTCGCCCGAGTCGGTGACAATCGGGATGCGTTTCTTGATTGCCACGATATTGACGCCATAGCTGCGGCGAATGTCCAGCTCGCCGAGCTTGCGGCCGATCATGTCCCGGCGCGGTTTCATTTCCACGAGGCTGTGGCCGCTGGATAGAGTGATCTGTTCGAGAACGTCCGGTGCCAGGAGGCTCTTGGCAATCTGGTCGGCCATTTGTACTTCAATCAGGACGGTCCGGTCCGCGCCGACGGTACGCAGGATCTCGGCGTACAACTCGGAGGAGGCGCGGGCGACTATGTGGCCGGCACCGAGTCGGCGCAGGATGGCGGTCGCGAGCACCGCGGCCTCCATTTTCTCGCCCATTGCCACGACGACGGCGTCGACGTCGAGTACACCCGAGTGGGCGAGTGCCTCTTCGTTGGTGGCGTCGAGGGCCATCACCTGGGTGAGCTCGTCCTTGAATTCCTCGATCCGGTTCGGGTCGACGTCAATCCCGATGACTTCGGTGCCCTTGCTCATCAGGGTACGCGCCACGCGGCCGCCGAAAGTGCCCAGTCCGATAACAGCGAATTGCTTCATGCCTTTTCTCCTCTAGCCGACCATGATTCGTGCGTCGGGGTAGCCAATCTGTGGACGCGAGCGCCTGGCGTGCATGGCCAGGGCGAGCGTGAGTGGTCCGAGTCGGCCTACGTACATGAGTATTGTGACTGCGACCTTGCCGATGACGCTGAGTTCGGGGGTGAGCCCGGTCGAGAGGCCGACAGTGCCGAATGCCGAGACTGTTTCAAACAGGATGTTCTGGAACGGGGCATCCTCCGTTATGAGCAGAACAATCAGGAACAGGGCAACGACGCCGATTGAGACAGCGGCGATTGCGGTCGCGCGGTAGACGATGTCCTTGGGAATGATGCGGCGGCCGAGTTGGATTTCTTCACGTCCGAGCACGCGGCTGCGGACGGACAGGAACAGGATGGCGACCGTGCTGGTCTTGATGCCACCACCGGTTCCGCCCGGAGACGCCCCGATGAACATGAGCATTGTCCACAGGAAGAGCGTGGCCGGCTGGACGGAAGCGAAGTGCGCGGTGTTGAATCCCGCGGTCCGGGGGGTGACGGCTTGGAAGAGCGATGTGATCAGTTTGACGCCGGTGGGCATGCCGCCGAGCGCGTGGTCGTATTCGAAGAAGAAAAAGAAGATCGTGCCCGCGACGATCAGGATACCTGTAGTCCAGAGCACAATCCGGGCATGAACGCTCGTCCGGCGCAGGACGTACATCGGGCCGCGGCGGAAGGTGTCGGAGCAGATCAGTTCGCGTACCACGATGAACCCGAGTCCGCCGGTGATCACCAGGCCGATGACGACGAAGTTGACCGCGATGTCGCCGCGATAGTCCACCAGTGAGTTGGAGAAGACCGAGAAGCCTGCATTGCAGAAGGCGGACACGGAGTGAAACACCGCGTTGTAGAGCGCCGCGCCGACGGTCGGGAAGTCGGGCAGCCAGCGCAGGAAGAGGAGTAGCGCACCGGTTGCTTCGGCCAGGACAGTGAAGGTCAGGACGTAGCGCAGGATTCTCACGATGTCGATGCCGCGTGATTCCCCGATCATCGCGGAGACGGTCTTGCGTTGGCCGAGACCGAGTTTCCGGCCGAACACGACCGCGAGGCTGGAGGAGAACGTCATTATCCCGAGCGCACCGAACTGAAGCAGAGTCAGGATGACGAGCTGGCCGAAACGCGACCAGTAGACCGGGGTGTCCTTCACGATCAGCCCGGTTACGCAGGTCGCCGAGGTCGCGGTGAAGAGTGCATCGACGAATCCGGTGACCGTGCCGTCGCGAGTGGCAGTCGGGAATGTCAGCAGGAGAGTTCCGATGACGATCATCACCACGAAGCTGAGCGCGAGGAGGCGCAACGGCTGCAGGCGCATTTCCTCGATTACGCCCGCGAATCGGCGCGAGCCGGTGAATGCCTGTCCTACGATCAGGAGTTGACGCAGTACGATGAATGTGATGCCGGTGCCCCCGGCAAGCAGCGCGATGGTGATCGGGACGAACACGGCAATATCGAACCAGCGCCGCTTGAGGTGTTTGAGTCGGGATGGTGCGGAGACGAAACCGACTACTACGTCGGCCGTGAACACGCCGAGTACGAGCAGGTTGAACCCGTGGATGAGCGTATTCCACACCGGGCCGGCGACCAAGCCGTAGCCACTCTTCAGAATAACAACGAGCAGGGCGACCGCCACGAGTACGGTGGTTACCCACCGGAAGTGCTCGGTCGAGCGTGGCAGCTCGCGCACCGTCCGGATGACGCGAACCTGTCTGAATAGCGCCATTCGACTGAGAAGTTAGCCAAACGGCTACTGATGTCAATCACCGGTGGCCAGGCCGTTGACATATGCAGGCCCGGAGGTAGCATACCGATAATGCATGGTTTGCGTGTTGCGGGGACGCTGATGGTCCTGATGCTGGCGTGCGGGTCGTCGGTGAGGCAGGCGCGGCGCGACTTGGACAGTCCGAATCCGTCGGTGCGGATGGCGGCACTCAGGGTTCTGGCCAAGGCCGGAGACACGCAATGCGTGCCGCACGTCGTCGTGTTGCTCGGGGATGCAGATCCGGATGTGCGCAAGCAGGCGGCGCGGACGCTGGGCAGGATCGGGGACGAACGAGCGATATCACCGCTGGCCGATTTGTATGAGACCGAGCCCGACGACGATGTGGCGGCCGCCGCAGTGCGGGCACTTGTCCGGATCGGCCGGGCATCGGTTGAGACGTTGATCGAGCTTGCCGGTTCAAGGCGACCTTCGATCCGGGCAGGCGCGATTCTCGCCCTCGGAAAACTCAGGGCTTCTGCCGCGGTGGACGTTGCCATCTGGCGGCTTGGGGACGCTGATCCGGGTGTGCGCGTCGCGGCGATTCATGCGTTGCGGGCGATTGGAGACGCACGCGGGATGGAGGCCGTTGCGGCGGCGGTCAGAGACGGAGATGAGGGTGTCGAGTCTGCCGCCGAGCGCGCGCTGGGCGGGCGAGGATACCAGGGCCAGCTTGACCGTGCGCGGCGTACCGTCCGTCGCCACCTTGGTCGATAACACTCCCACAGGCCATCGAGCGAATCCGGGCCTTGACATGGCCGGGTTTTGCAGTGTAATGGTGATGGAGGCTGCATAGATGGAAGAAAGAGAGCTGTCAGAGCAGATTCATCACGACCTTGCGATCAAGGCGGTCGCCCAGCAACTGGGTGCAAGTGGGACGTACGCGGTCCATGTCAACCCGGGAACGGAGCGGAATGTCAAGGTCGGGGGTGAGTACCCGGATATCGTTGTTACCGAGCGTGGTTCGGGTACGGTGAAGTACGTGATGGAGGTGGAGACGATATCATCGGTCGGCCCGTCCGAGGTCGATCAGTGGAAGAGGTTCGCGGCCATCGGTGTGCGTTTCTATCTGTTGGTGCCCTACCGGATGCAGCGAATCGCACGACAACTGTGCCAGTCAACCAAGGTGAACTGTCGGTTCGGCTACTATGCGGAGGACGAATCCGGTCGCTTTCGGGTTGTGCTGAAGAAGGGACGTTGACGGTCGAACCCTCGCCCTGAATGCCGGGCGAGGGCCTGTCGGGTTGCGATTACTGCTGGCCGAGCTCGGGTGGTTCCTCGTCCCAACTGTGTTCGGTGAGTTGCCCCTCCACGTAGCCGAATACCTTGCCGCGGGAGAAAACCGCAACCGTCTCGGATCCGATGCGGAACTCGAACATGTCGCTATTGACGGCAGCAGACTCGGCTTCAACCATCACCTGATTACGCCCGGTGTGGGTATCAAGATAGACGGTGAAAGTCTTCACAGTACCTCCTCGGAAAACAGTAGTCTCAATGCCTTGCGAGAATAGAGGAGTCCGGGATGGTTGTCAACCGGAAAGAGGGTCTGTGTCGTCGTCCCGCCGGCCGCTCCGGATTGCCTCGATGCCGGTCCTGTGCATGAGATCCACGAGTTCTGAGTAGTCGAGCCGGTGTCGGTAGTAGAGGAAGCGAACCAGCATCGACAGGTTCACACCGCAGATTGCCGATATCCCCGGGTGCTCCCGTTCGATCCCGGCGCTGGCGTGCGAGCAGCTCGACCCGAACAGATCCACGAACAGCAGGATGTCGTTCTCCCGGTGTTCGGCCACCGCAGCGCGCAGGCGTTCATCAAGCCCCGCTGCCGACCGACTGATGTTGGAAATGGCGAAGAGCGCGTCGGGTGTATTCACGATTGACAGTGCGGCAGTGCGCAGTGCCGCGGGCAGGCTGCCGTGCCCGACAATCAGGCCGATGATCTCGCGTCGGGGCGCGTCATTCCTGGTCATCGGAGATGAACGGGTCAATCCGGGGCGGCCGGCTCATCATGCGCATCAGTTCGTCGTTGAAGACCTTGGCCGGGTGGTACCCGAACACCTTGAGGATGTGGTTCTTGGCGATGACTTCAAGAACCAGGGCGAGGTTCTTCCCTGGGATGACCGGGATCGTGACCAGCGGGATGTGGGTTTGGAGTATCTCGGAGAGCTGTTCCTCAATACCGACCCGTTCGTAGTCCATGCCGGGCTGCCAGTGTACGAGTTTGACCTCGATCTCCACGCGCTTTTGAACCCGGATTGCCTGGATGCCATAGAGGCTGTAGACGTCAACGATGCCGACGCCGCGGATTTCGATGTGATGCGCAAGTGTCGGCGACTTCGCTGCCGAATAGCCCATCAGGATGCCGGTGCTGCGGCGCAGGATTTTCACCATGTCGTCGGCAATCAGGCGGTGACCGCGGTCGACGAGGTCCAGCGCGCACTCGCTCTTGCCGATGCCGGAGTCGCCGGTGATGAGGAGGCCCACTCCGAATACGTCGACCAGTTCACCATGAAGGTGGGTTTCGGGTGCAAGGCGGTGGTCGAGATAGGCGCTGAGTCGGTGGATGAATGGTGTCGTGTCCATCGGCGTGCGCAGTATCGGCGTGGAGCAGCGTTCCGCTTCCTCGACCCAGAAGGCGGGTAGGTCGAGGGTCTTGGTGACGACGAAACAGGGCGGGCCGAGGTCGAACACACGCCGGATGCCGGTGTGTGCCGTGGTCTCGTCCAGGGTTGCCAGGTAGCTGAGTTCAGTGCTGCCGACGATCTGGATGCGTTCTTTGAGGAATACCCCGGTGTAGCCGGCGAGCGCCATTCCCGGGCGATTGATATCCGACGTGATAAGCCTGTTGCGGTCCAGTCCGTCGCCACCGGCGAGCAGCTTCAGGTCCCATTCTTCCTGTTTCTCGTCCAGGAACACGCGGATCGGAATCTTCTTGAGCGTCTCGGGCATCAATCAGAGTTCTCGCGGGTGGTCGTGGTGCTTTCGGTCACGCAGTTTGCCGTCGTGGCGCTGGAGTTGAATGAGCAGCTTGTCAATCAGGTCGCTGACCGATTCGTACATGTCGGTTGACCGGGCCTTGGCCGTGATGAGGGTGTGGCCGATGTGGATTTTGCCTTCAGCGACTTCGTCGACATGGTCCTTGAACAGGACGATTTCACCTTCGATGATGTGGTCGGTGAACTTGCTGAGTTTCTCGATCCTGGTTTCGATGTGCCGGTGGAGATTCGGGGTGACTTCGAGGTGGCGGCCGGTGATTGTGAACTTCATTGTTCCTCCGTTTCGTATATGTAATTCTAGTCGGACCAGCGTTTCCAGTCAACTACCCTGGAGTTCACGACGTCCCTCGAAGGCGCGCGCGAGCGTTTCGCCGTCGGCGAGTTCCAGGTCGGAGCCGACCGGCAACCCGCGGGCAATGCGGGTGACGAGCGAGCCAGCCGGCTTGAGCTTGCGCGCGAGATAGACGGCGGTCGCTTCGCCCTCGGTTGTCGGGTTGGTGGCGATGATGATCTCACGGATGTCTTCGGTTGTGGTCCGGGTGAGCAACTCGGCGATATGCAGTTCATCCGGACCAACGTTGTCGATCGGGGAGAGGACTCCACCGAGCACGTGATAGGTGCCGCGGTACTGCCCGGCCTGTTCGAGCGTCAGGACGTCGCCGGTTTCCTCCACTACACACACGACCGAGTGGTCACGCTTCGAGCTTGAGCATACACTGCAGAGCTCGCCTTCGGTCAGGCTGAAGCAACGGGGACAGGGGTGGAGTCGTTCGCGGGCGTCGGTGAGTGCGCGAACGAGGTTTTGGGCTTCATCGTCCCGGTCGCGCAGCAGGTGCAGCGCGATGCGCTGGGCGGTCTTGCGGCCGATGCCGGGCAGTTCAATCAGGGCGTTGATGAGACGGTCGAGCGACTCTTTCATCCCTGGAGCAGAGAACCGGGTTTGATGCCGTCGGGCAGGGGAAGACCGCCGAGCAGCTTGCGGATTTCCTCCTGCGCGCGGTCGCGCGCGCGGCTCTGCGCTTCGTTGACCGCGGCGCGGATGAGGTCCTCGAGCAGTTCGATGTCGGTCGGCACTACGACTTCAGGGTCGATCTTGACCCGGATGATTTCCTGCTGACCGTTGCAGGAGACAGTGACCATGCCGCCCCCGGCCGAGCCTTCGACTTCGATGGCAGCCAGTTGTTCCTGTAACTGCTGCTGGAACCCGGTGAACTGGCCGAGCAGCTTGTTCGGATCGAGTCCCATCAGTGCCGTTCCTCTTCGACGTCACCGAGGATTTTCTTCATGCGCTGGAGGAGTTCGTCATCAGTGTCGCCGGTCGCTTCCTTTTTGTCCGGCCCGGTGGTCCGGCCGCGTGGCGGTGGGTCGGGTGCGACCCGTTTCTTCCGGGTGGCCGCGGGCCGGGCGACGGGACCGGGTTGTGCGGCGCGGCGTGGCGCCGGTTTCGCTTCCGGCTTCGGAGTCGGGTCGGGTCGTTTCACCGCCTTTGCCGGGTTGTTCGGCGTGGCTTCGTTGCCGACGACCGCGAGCAGTTCCAGCATGAGGTAGTCGAAGACAATGCGCGGCATGCGCGTGTGCTTGGCCGATTCCTCCGCGCGAAGCAGTATCTCGAGAATCCGGATCAACCGGGGACGGTCGAAGCGGGCAACCTGGGACTTGAGCCGTTTCTGTTCTCCGGAGGGCAGTCCGAGCGTCTCCATCTGTCCACCGGCTTGGATGAAAGCGAGGTTGCGGAAGTGCCAGACGAGCCCGGTGTAGAACTCGAACAGGTCGTAGCCACGATTCTGAACGCGGTCGATCAGTTCCAGGAGGGCGGTCGGCTCGGCGGCAATGAGCCGGTCGGTGTAGTCGAAGAACAACTCGGACGGTACGAGCCCGAGCAGTTCGTTGACGTCTTCCTGTTCGATGCCGTCGGGGCGATAGGTCGCGAGTTGCTCAAGGATGCTTTCTCCGTCCCGGATTGAGCCGTCGGAGCGACGGGCGACGGCCATCAGGGCGGCGTCCGACGCCTTGATGCTTTCCTGTTCGGTGAGCCACCGCAGCCGGGCGGCGATTTCCGCCGGGGCGGCCTTGCGGAAGTCGAAGCGCTGGCAGCGGGATATGATGGTCGCGGGCATCTTGTTTGCGGCGGTGGTGGCGAGGATGAACATGGCGTGGGCGGGCGGCTCTTCCAGGGTCTTGAGCAGCGCGTTGAAGGCGGGTTCGGTCAGCATGTGGACTTCGTCGATGATGTATACCTTGTAGCGCAGGTTCGCGGGGGCGTATTTGATGTTCTCACGCAACTCGCGGATCTGGTCGATGCCGCGGTTGGAAGCGCCGTCAATCTCAAGTACGTCGAGACTGCGCGACGTGCCGATCTCGGTGCAGGCGGAGCACTTGCCGCAGGGCGTGACCGTTGGCGTATCGGACGACAGGCAGTTGAGGCTCTTGGCGAGGATGCGGGCGGTTGTGGTCTTGCCGATTCCGCGCGGACCGGCGAAGAGGTACGCGTTCGCAAACCGCCGGGCGGCAATTGCCCGCGTGAGCGTGTGTGTGACGTGGTCCTGGATGAGGATCTCGTCGAACGTCCGGGGTCGGTACTTGAGCGTCAGGATGTCGCGTCCGCTCATGTTCGTTTCGGTATCAGACATCCGGTCGTGCGACATCTTCGCGCCGCCGGGAAGAGGGTCAGAGGGGAGTCGGCTCCACCCAGGCGCTCTTGCGACTGGCGGCCGGTCCGCTTACCGTTGCTACCTTCCGGTCCTGGCGGGGTTGGCGGTGGCCACCCTCGCAAGACCCGGGCTTCGTCACCGACCCGCACCTCGGACTTGGTTCGTCCCGAGTGGTACTCATGATGTCTGTTCAACCCCGCATAGGCGGGTTTCGGGTTACAGGGGACCGCCGACCCCCCGTCTAGCACGACCGGAATGGCAGGAATCAGCGTGTCAGCTTCGCCGGCTCGACGAGGAGCTTGTCGGTGTCGATGCCCTGCTCGATGACGCCCGAGACCTTGAGCCGCGAAGCGAGCGTCGAGATCGAGGATTTGTTGATCTCAATCAGCCGCTGGTATTCCGGCAGGCGGCACAGGCTGTGATTACCCTCGCAGGCCGGGAAGTAGCTGGCCAGCACCTGTTTCGCCCGGTCCGAATTGGTTTCGGTGAGCGCAATCGCCGCGTCCGTGCTGATTTTGATCCGGTTGAGCAGCACCTTGCCGGCCGAGTTCAGGAACTCGGTGGAGAAGCCGATTGCCGCACCCGGGAAGGGGGCGGAAACGTACCGGGCCAGGGCCGCGGGCTGCAGGACCCGGAACTCGGTTGTGTCGAGCGCGCAGATCAGGGGTTCGAGCAACCAGGCCGCGTCAATCTCGCCCGCGGCGAGCTGCGCTACAAGGTCCCCGAGCGGCACTTCAATGAAGGTCAGTTGCTCGGCCGCGATATTGACGTTGATCAGGAACGGGGCCATGTAGTCCCGCAGTTGGGGCGGGTAGCCGAGCTTCTTCTTCTTGAGGTCGGCGACTTTCTTGATCTTCGACGCGACCGGCACGACGATGGCGTCGACCGGTATGGTCGAGCGGAAATCCTCGGATGCGAACACGCGCAGCGTCTCGTTCTTCGTGACCAGGTGTTTGAGGACCGTGCCCCACGGGAAGACTCCGACGTCGGCATCGCCCGCGAACAGCCCGGCGAGCGCCTGTTCGGGGTCCGAGTAGAACACGAGCTCGGGGATGATGCGGTTCCTGATGAAGACCGAATCCTCGACGCCGAGCAGCAAGGGCAGACTCGCGGCGGTGCTGTCGCAGGCGAACCGGACGACTTTGGGCCGGCTGTCCTGGATCTGCGGGTAGAGGATGACGGCCACGAGCGCGACCGCGAGGAGGGTGATTATGATATTGAGCAGTTTGGTCATGTTTGTGCTCTTTTCGGGTTACTGGCTGAGTGCCTCATATTTCTTGTATGCCGCCGCGGCTTTCTGTTTCCGGTCGGTCTCCCGGTAGCAGTGGATCAGGTTCTGCCAGGCCTCGGCGTTGTCGGGGTTGAGGGCGATGGCCGTGTTGAGGCTTTCAATCGCCCGGTAGAACACGACGCGCGCTTCGTCTTTCTGCTTCGCTTCGGTCAGGCCGAGCCCCAGTCCGGTTCCGCTCACGCCGAGCAACAGGTACATGTTCTCGAGCACCGACGGTGACTGCAGGCTGAGGAACATGCCGGCCGCGTCTTCCGCGGTCGGGGCGGTGAACTCGTTCCGGTCGCGCAGGCCCGGGAAGTAGAACCAGCCGAACCCGCCCGAGGGATAGTCAAGGGTCATCAGGATGCTGTCGACCGAGGCCAGCAGCAGGCCGCCGAGTTGCATGTGGCCGGTGGTCGCGGTCCCCGCGGTGATGCTGTCCAGGAGGTTCTGCTGCCAGTCGTCGGGCAGCGCGGTGAGCGGCACGACGGTGCCGTCGATGACCCCCCGGAAGGTGGCTTCGGCGAGGCTGTCCTGCTGGTCCTGGTACTGGGCAATGCCGAGGTTGAACATCGCGGAGTAGTCGTACGGGTCGTAGACCAGGGCTTTGTGGAACAGCTCCTCCGCCGTGGCGCGGAAGGCCTTGGAGTCGTCGCCCTTGGTCTCGGAGGCGGCCCGCAGCAGGGCGGAACCGGCGCGTGAGCAGGATACGTTGAGGTTGTTGGACGCGTAGAACAGCCGGGAGGAGAGCTGCGCGATTTCGTTGAGCATGCGCGCGGCTTCCAGGTCTTCCTCGATGTAATCCTGGAGTACCCGGTGATCCAGCAGCCGGCTCTTCGCAATCAGGTTCCCGACAATCTTGTCGAGTTCGTCACCTTCGGCCACGCCGAGTTTCTTGCCGACGTCCGTGCGGGTGCCGGCGTAGCGTTTCTCGTAGATGTCAATCGACTGCCGGTAGTAATGGCCGCAGGAATCCCAGCGTGCCTGCTTCATCTCATCGTCCCACAGGCTGTCGGGCTTCTGCAGGTAGTAGAGCCCGATCAGGCTGTAGGCTTCCGGGCTGTCCGGGTTCAGGTCGAGCATCTCGCGGGCCGTTTCGAGCATCTCGTCGTGACGGCCGAGGGCGCTGAAGCAGTTGGCGACGAGTGAGTACGCTCCCGACTTGCCCGGGTCGATTTGCACGGCGGCGGCGGCGGAACTGAGCGCGGAGTCGTAGGACGCCCGGTTGTACAGGTTGCGGGCGGAGTTGACCAGCACGGTCGTGGACCAGTACTGCCACTGCTCGTTCTTGCGCAGCCGGTCGACCGTGCCGGGGTCGGCGGCGAGCGCGGCCTGGAAGTGGCCGGCCGCCGCATTGAAGTCGGCCTTGGGGACCTGGGCCGTGCTGAGTCCGAGCCAGATGTGGATTTCGGCGAGCGCGGTTCCGTCCGCGGTCGCCCCGTGCTCGGTAAGGGCCTGTTCGAAAGTCTGCGCCGCGCGTTCGAAGCGTCCCTGCGAATAGTGAATCCGCGCGCCCCGGAGCAGGGCGTCGAGCGGGACGCCCTGGGCGGCGAGGCGACCCGGCAGGCACGTTCCAAGCAGAATCAGCAGCGGTACGAGCGATTGGAATCTACGCACTAAATCCTCCTGTGAGAAGTCGGCTCATGCATTTTCCGAATCATAGTGAATATGTCCGCACTGTCAACAATCCGCATTGCCTCACGTAAGAACCACATGAAATCGATTCATTGCCTCATATAAGAA
>CBDUZK010000013.1:0-23367 GCA_965371675.1 uncultured bacterium
ACGACTAATCAGGTTTCAACAACTTCTGAAGACCGGTTTTCAGACAAGCTCTGTGCCCTCCGATAACATATGTTATCATTCGGTCGGAGGAAATCCCGGCATGAGATACACACTTACGACGTTTGGTTTCCCGGTCGAGCTGGGCGCGCGGCTGCGTGAGCTGCGCGAGCAGACCGGGTTGAGCCTGGAGGAGTTGGCGCACCGGATGGGCCGTCGGCCGGGCTATCATTACCATCTGGGTCGGTTGAACTCGCGCCCACCCGGGCCGTCCAGTTGCAGATGTCAAAATGCAGAGGGGAACAGGAGAGATTGCCACGTTGCTGCGCTCCATGCCTCAGCGGCATTGACCTCGGTCCGGCGTGCGCAGTGACAGGTTTCTTCCTGGCGGCCTTGGCGGTTGGTCTTCCGACTTGGTGCGCTTGGTGTTCACGTTCCTTTCCGTTCCGATTACCTGCCTTCGTGCTCTTTATGCCTTCGTGGTGAGAATCCGGGGTTCTTCGGTTTGAGATTCCCGGGTCGGTTTTCAAGCATACCTTGCGCAGGTTCGAGCGGGCCGATATGCTCAGTCAGTGAAGACTGAACCTGACGTGCGAGCCGAGTCCGCGAAGCCGGTGCGGGCGGTCGCGCTCATGTCCGGTGGTCTCGATTCCGCGCTGGCGGTGCGGCTGATTCTTGACCAGGATATCGAAGTGACCGGCATCAGTTTCGTCGGAGCTTATTGCCCGACCCCGCTGCAGGGCCGGAGCGCGGCCGAGGTTGTGTCGGAGCAGCTCGGAATCCGGCTGGTGCAGTTGCCGATTGACCAGGGGTTCATCGATATGGTCGGGGCGCCGCGCTACGGGCACGGCCGGAACATGAATCCGTGCATTGACTGCCACATCATGATGGTGCAGCGGGCATGGGAGTGGGGTCAGAGTCAAGGGGCGGCGTTCGTCTTCACGGGCGAGGTGTTGGGTCAGCGGCCGATGTCCCAGCGCAAGCAGGGATTGATGCTGGTGGCGAAGCGGTCCGGAGCCGAGGGTTACCTGTTGCGGCCGTTGAGCGCGAAGCTGCTGGAGCCGACGATTGTGGAGCGGGAAGGGCTGGTGGCACGGGAGCGGCTGTTGGACATCCAGGGCCGGACCCGGCGGCGGCAGTTCGAGCTTGCCGGGGAGTACGGCCTGACCGGGTTTGCGAGCCCGGCCGGCGGATGCTTGCTGACCGACCGGGGGTTCGCGCGGCGCGTACGCGAGGCGTTCAACCACGATGAGGCCCGGGTCGAGGTGGTGGAACTGCTTCGGTTTGGACGTCACTTCCGGCTGGCGAGCGGGGCGAGGGTTGTGGTTGGTCGCAACCGGGAGGAGAACGAGGCCCTGATGCGGTACCGGCCGTCAGGCGCAGTGGTTGTCGACGGGCAGCATCTGCCTGGCCCGGCTGCGCTGTTGATGCCGGATTCGGTGGTCGACCGTATCGTTGCCGCCCGCCTGGTGGCGCGCTACAGCGACCGGCGAGGCAGTGACGAGGTTGCGGTGCGGATTGGAACAGAGGAACTGACGGTGCGCCCGGCAACGCCGGATGAATCGGCTGTACTGCTGATAGAATAGCGGGGGTGTGACGGCAGCCGGATTGACGGTACCGGCTGCGGGCCTGTGGGTCGAAGTTCACTCTGTCCGTGCCGGCGAAGCCTCCCCCCGCCGGGTGGTCAAGACTCGACAGGAACCGCTGGTTTCGGCTGGGCTCGCGGCGTCCGTGTCTTCTTGACTTGCAGGGTGCGCCTCATATAGTTGGGCGTGCACATCAAGGAGTTGCAGCTCGTCGGTTTCAAGTCCTTCCAGGACAAGACCACCCTGCGGTTTTCCCCGCGGATGAACGCGGTCATCGGGCCAAACGGTTGCGGCAAGACCAACATCCTTGATGCATTGCGCTGGGTACTCGGCGAACAGTCCTTCGCGTTGCTGCGGTGCGCCAGGAATGACGACCTGGTATTCAGCGGCACCGTCCAGCTTCCGGCAACGAACATGGCCGAGGTGCGCCTGGTGCTCGTCAACGACAATCTGCCTGATTTCCCCACCGAGATCGAAATCAAACGGCGCTACTTTCGGAGTGGGGAGAGTGAGTATTACCTGAATCGTCAGCCGTGCCGACTGAAGGACATTCAGGAGGTGTTTTTTGCGTCTGGTATCGGTACGCGGACCTACTCGATATTCGACCTGAACCAGATGCGCGAGATTATCGCCGGCAATATCCGCAAGATGTTCGAGGAGGCCGCTACCTTGGCCAAGTACCGTGAAGCAAAGGCGGACTGTCAGCGCAAGCTCGACCTGACCGAATCGGATATGGTCCGGCTCGACGACATCAGCGGCGAGCGGGAACGGGTCGTGCGAAGCCTGAAGCGGCAGTCCGGCAAGCTGCGAGCCTATGAGCGGCTTAAGACCGAGGAGCGTGATTTGCGCCTGCTGCAACTGAAGGCGGATTACGAATCCGCGAGCCGCGAGGTCGAGCTGGTGGCACGCGACGTCGAATCACTTGAACAGGCCGAGGCCGAGAGGCTTGCCGACATTCGACGGCTCGATGCGGAGCTGCAGCAGCAACGCAAGCAGGTGCGTACGCTGCAGGGCCGCAAAGACGCCGTCGCGGCCGAGGTGCGCAAGCGGCGCGGCCGGATGGCCGAACTCGAAGCGAGGAACCTGGTCCTTGAGCAACAGGGCAAGTTTGTCGGCGAGAGCGCCGAGCGAGCGGATAGCGAACGTGAGGAGTTGCAGCGAAAACTGGGTGAGCTTGAGCAGTTGTTCAATCGAGTCCTGGAACAGCTTGGGTCGGCGCACGCGCACCAGCAGAAGTTGCAGTCTGAGTCGGAAGAGGCCCGGAAGGAAAGCCGCGACGTTGAACAGAAGCTGTACGAGCTGCGTAATCACAGGCAGACGGTGCGCGAGGCGCATCGGGAACTGGTTGAGCGTCAATACGAGGCGCGGCGCCGGGCCGATCACCTGGAGGCGGTCGAGCACAACCAGGTTGAGAACGAGGCCCGGCTGCGAACGGAGGTCGAGGAGATCCGTCGGCGCCTGGGTCTGGTACGGAGCGGCATGAGTGCCGCCGACCGCGAGGTGAAAGCGGCCGCGGAGAATATCGCCCGTGAGCGCACGCACGCGCAGGAATCGGAATCCCAACTCGCTGAGGTCGAGGAAGAGCGAACCCGGGTCCACCGGGAGTTGCTTGAGGCGCGCGACCGGCGAGCGAAGCTGGAGAAGAAGCTGGCGGTGCTCAGGTCTGCGGCTCCGGACCTGGTCAACCGGTGCCGGGAATTGCTTGGCGCCTGCGTCTTGGGCGAAATCAGCAATTACCTGGAGATCGACTCCGGCTGGGAGCGCGCGTGCGAAGCGGTGCTGCAGCCGGTGCTGCAGTTCCTGGTCGTGGGCGGCGGGCTTGACGCGGTCCAGCTTACACGGCTGGCAGAGGACGGGCCGGACGCCGGTTGCGGGCTTGTGCCTCCCGGGAAGGCCGAGGTCCGGGATGAGGCCATGCCTGAGAACGCAGCGATTGTCGGTCGACTCGTGGAGCACGTCAGGTTGAAACCGGAGTGCCCGGATATCGTTGGATGGCTGATCGGCACGGCGGTGGTTGTACGTGACGATGCGAATCTCGAGCAACTGGTCGAGGTGTTGCCGGAGCACATATTCGTCACCCGGAAGGGGTATGCCCGCATGGGAGATGGCGGGTACGTTGTCGCCGGGCCGGCGCGCGGCCGGCTGCGGCTCAAGCGGCTGGTAGCGGAGGCCGCAGAGCGATTTGCTGAAAGGGACAACGTCGTTTCGGAGCTGGCGGCCCGGGAACCGGTGCTGGAACAGCGGCGGGTCGACCTGGACCGACAGCTTGAAGATACGCGTGCGAGGTTGGCCGAGCAGGAGCGACGCAAGTCGACGCTGGATGCGCGTCACGAGGTGCTGTCGGTCAAGCAGGCGGAGTTGGCCCGGGACGAGGAGCGCATCAACAGCGAGCGGACCCGGGTGGCCGAGCATGGCCGGTCAAACACACAGGAGCTGGTCAGCGTGCGTGGACAGTTCGACGGCCTGACCGTGCAGGTCGATCAGCAGGCTGAATTGCTGCGTCGGGCCGACGAGGATATCAAGGCGTGCGAGCAGCAGGTCAAGGAGCAGTTGGCAGCGGCAGGCGAGTTACTCGCCCAGTTGAGCGACCAGCGCCAGCAGGTATCACGACTTGAAGCGGAGAGCAGTTTCGCCCGCCAGACGATTGAGGAACGCCGCCGCAAGGCGTCGGAGCTGGTGCAGCAGGCAGCCCAGGCCCGCAGCAGTACGGTTCGCCTTGAGGAGGAGCGCCAGGGGCTGGGTCCGGACCTGGAGGCGGCGCGCCGGGAGATCGACGAGCTTGAGGAGAAAGTCGGCAGCCTGCAGATTGCGGACCTGGTTCAGACTGAAGAGACGTTGGAGCGCAACCTGACCGAACTGCGGACCAGACGTGAGCAGAATCAGGGCCTGCTCATGGAAGAGCGGCTGCGTCGTCACGAACTGGCTCAGCGCCGGAAGACGATATCCGAAGAAGCGGCGACCGAGTACGGCACCGACATCGCCAATTTCCGCCCGGATACGGAGGAAGGTATCGATGAGCGTCTGGCCCGAGTGCGGAGTCGCCTTGAGGCACTCGGTCGCGTCAATCCGCTCGCGCTTGAGGAGTACGGGCAGGAGAAACAAGAGTTGGAACGGCTGCAGGTGCAGCGGGAGGACGTCATCGCGGCGCGCGAGAACCTGGCGCAGACGATGGTCGAGATCGACGGACACGCGCGTGAACGATTCCTTGAAACCTACACGCTGGT
The DNA here is from genome assembly GCA_965371675.1 of uncultured bacterium. Taxonomy (GTDB): domain Bacteria; phylum Hydrothermota; class Tepidihabitantia; order Tepidihabitantales; family Tepidihabitantaceae; genus DSBX01. The sequence goes on from CBDUZK010000013.1 coordinate 4,808, forward strand.
GCGCGAGGAGTTCAAGAACGTGTTCCGGCAGATGTTCCTTGCCGGTGACGCGGACCTGGTGCTGTTGGATGAGGACAACCCGCTTGAGTCGGAGATTGCCATTTTCGCCCGGCCGCGGGGCAAGAGCCCGAAGCGACTGGAACAGCTTTCGGACGGGGAGAAGGCGTTGCTGGCAGTATCGCTTCTGTTCGCGTTCTACCGTGTGAAGCCGGCACCGTTCTGCTTCCTCGACGAGATCGACGCACCCCTCGACGACGCCAACGTCGGTCGCTTCGCAGACTACCTGAAGACGGTTGCGGACGAGACGCAGGTCATCATAATCACCCACAACCGGTTGACCGTCGAGCGCGCCGACTCCCTGTTCGGGGTGACAGCGGAGCAGCCGGGCGTGTCCAAACTCGTATCGGTGAGCCTGGCTGACTACCAGCGGTCCGCGGTCGGTTCAGCGGTGAACTGAGCGCGATGGCGCCGTTCCGCAGTATCGGCCGGGGACTGCGACGACTCAAGGACGGGTTGAGCAGGACCCGTGGCATATTCCGGCAACTCCTGACTACCGAGGACGATGATGAGTTTGAGGGATTGCTGCTGGGTGCGGACGTTGGAATCGAGGCGACTCGACTGCTGGTGAGCAGGGCCCGGGGCTCGGCCGGCGACCGGCGCGAGGTGCTGGAACGGGAGATTGCCCGGCTGTTGAGCAGGAGCGTGCCTGTGGTTCCGCCGGTGGACGTGAAGCCACGGGTCGTAATGGTCGTGGGTGTCAACGGCTCGGGCAAGACGACCTCGGTCGGCAAGCTCTGTTGCCGATTCCGAGAGGAGGGGAAGAGTGTAGTGCTGGCCGCGGCTGATACGTACCGGGATGCTGCTTCGGAGCAGCTCGGCATCTGGGCGGAGCGCGCCGGGGTGGAGATGGTTTCTTCGATCAAGGGACAGGATGCTGCGGCAGTCGCGTTTGACGCCATCAGCAAGGGCGTGAGTCGGGGCAGTGACGTGGTGCTGGTTGATACCGCAGGCAGGCTTCATACGCGTCGGGACCTGATGGATGAAGTGGTGAAGATCAAACGTGTGTGCGGCAAGGTCCGGGAAGGGTCGCCCGATGACATCTGGATTGTGCTTGATGCGACGGTCGGGCAGAACGGGCTGCATCAGGCCCGGGTCTTCAACGAGCACCTGGGATTGACCGGCGCTATCGTCGCCAAGCTCGACGGTACCGCCAAAGGGGGTATCCTGATACCGATTGTACTCGAACTCGGCCTGCCGATCTGCTACGTCGGTACCGGCGAAGGGCTTGAAGACCTCGCGCCGTTCGACCCGCAGGTCTACGCGCGGGCTCTGTTCGAGGATTGATTTCGCAGCGTCGCGGTTCCGCTACTCTGGTTGACGGTCGGTGTCGTCGTTCCCGGTTTCTTCCGGTTCAGCACGGTGGAACGCGTAGGCTTCGAGGATGTCGAGAGCCCAGCGGGCGGCGCGGCGGACGTTTCCATTAATGCGGCCAAACGGCCATGGTCGAGCCATGCGACGGAGTTGCGGCAGCGGTTCGGTGGCGCGCAACGCCACCAGTCCTTCGATTGCAGCGATCCTGATTTCGGGTTCCTCGTCATCCAGCGCGGCTGCCAGGTAGGGAAGCGCGACCGGATTGCCGATCTGTCCGAGGGCGCGGAGGGCGTTGGTCTGTACCAGGCTGCTGGAGTCCTTGAGTCGCTCGAGAACCGGCATGGTTGCCCGGTAGTCGGATATCTTGCCGAGCGCCTCGGCGGCCATGGCTCGAACAAGAGCGTTGTGGTCGCCGAGAGTCTTGATGAGTGGCGGTACGGCCTGGTTCTCGCCGATCTCTCCCAGCGCCTGGGCGGATACAATCCGGATCCATGGGGTGTTTTCGGTCAAGCCGGCAATCAGGCGTGGGCAGACGCCCTTGTGGCGGAGACGGCCAAGGACGTCAATTGCGCGGATCCGGGTTTGCTCCTGCCGGCTGTTGAGTTGTACGATGACCGGATCAATGGCGAGGTCGGTGAGCGCTTCGAGTGCGTTCGCGGCGGCGGCCGCGAACCGCGGGTCGCCGTGGTCGAGCAGTGGCGCCAGCAGGTCCGCACTGCGTGGATCCTTGATGCGCCCCAGCGCACCTGCGGCGGTGATTCTCACCTGCGGATTGTCGTCCTTGACGCCGAGTTCGAGCGCGTCGATGGCCGATGGATCTCCAATGACGCCGAGGATTTCGGCGGCGGCGGAGCGGACACTGGAATCGGAGTGGCGCATCAGATCCTTGACCGGCAGGATGGCGGTTTTCCCCTGATCGAGAAGCGCGGCCATCGCTTCGATACGCCGGGCCGGCTCTCCGTCGGCCAGATGCCGGATGAGTGGCCCGATAGCCTGGTTGCTGATCTGGCGCAGGGCGCTCTCCGCAACTCGGCGTACCTCGGGATTTGGGTCAGTACCACTGTACCGGGTGAGCGCCTCGGAGGCATTGTGACTGCCGATCCGGCCAAGAGCCGTTGCGGCCGCCATGCGCGCGGCCGGGTCTTCGTCGTTCATTTCGTCCAGCAACGCGTCGACCGCACCATCGGCGCCCAGGCTGCCGAGAGCATCCGCGGCCGCCAGGCGGACCCGGATTGTGAGGTCACGCAGCAGGTCCAGCAGCGGGTCGAGCACGTCCGGCGAGCCGATGGCACCGAGTGCGCCCGCGACCGCGGTTCGGACTTCGGGGTCGCGGTCGGCCATGCGGCGCTCGAGGATATCCAGCGCCGCGCGTGAACGGAGTCGGCCGACCAGCCGGATTACCTCGGGATCAAGTGAGCCATCCCAGTCGCGCAGGTAGCTGAGCACAGGCTTGACCGCAGTTCGACCGAAGCCGGTGAGGGCTTCGGCTGCGAGTCGGCGTATGTCCGGGTTGTCATCGGTAAGCACGAGCACCAGGGCCCCGGCTGCTTCGGCCCCGCCGGTGCGGCGCAGCCCTTTGATTGCCCGGCGGCGTGCCGCCAGGTCCGGGCTGTTCAATTGCTCCACGAACCGGCTGACGATCATCGGTTGGCTCGATTAAGCGATACCGACGACGACAGCCGGGCCGAAGTTCGTTTGCAGGTGCACATATGCGTGCCACTCATGATGAGAGGATGCATCAATAGAGAACACAAGTCAATGGACAAACCAGATGTGGCCGCAGAGCCGGTGCTGCGCGGGATGGCGGTTGACAGGTCAACGGCTGTCGTTAAAGTTTCGGCAATGACAGCGCAATCGGCGGCTCCGGCAGGCAAGCCGAGGCGCATAGCGGTCTGCAACCAGAAGGGTGGAGTTGGTAAGACCACGACTTCGGTCAATCTGGCTGCGGCGCTGGCGCGGCGGGCGGGCCGTGTGTTGCTGGTGGATCTTGACCCGCAGGCGCATGCCACGCTTGGACTCGGGGTTGACCGTGTAGCACTGGCCCTGTCGGTGTACGAGGCGCTGGTCGAAGCCCAGCGGGTTGACGAGGCGATACTCCCAGATCGGGCAGAAGGTCTTGATTTGCTGCCCGGCTCGATTGACCTCGCCGGGGCGGAAGTGGAACTCGCCGGTTTGGAGGGAGGAGAAGGGCGGCTCGGGTGTGCGCTTGGATTGATCGAACACCGGTACGAGTTCATCGTGATTGACTGCCCGCCTTCGCTTGGCCTGTTGACCCTGAACGGGCTCACGGCAGCCGACAGTGTGCTTGTGCCGGTTCAGGCCGAGTACTACGCGCTTGAGGGTATCTCACGGCTGCTCGATACGATCAACACGGTGCGACGCGGATCGAATCCCCGGTTGGAACTGGAAGGCGTGGTTCTGACCATGTACTCGTCGCGTCTGAACCTGGCACGGCAGGTGGCGGCCGAGGTGCGGGCTTTCTTCGACCAGCAGGTGTTCGATACGGTGATCCCGCGGAGCGTCCGAGTGGCGGAGGCGCCCAGTTTCGGCAAGTCGATTCTCGACTATGACGGGCAATCGGCCGGAGCGCTGGCATATCGGGCGCTGGCGAGCGAGTTGCTGGAACGGAGGCGTATGACCGGTCAGACGATTGAAGCGATACGAGGGGCAGGCGAATGAAACGAAAAGCACTGGGAAAGGGCATCAAGGCGATTATTCCCGAGGAAACCCGCAACGCACTTGCCACCGAAGCACGGGCAATCGTGCTGGGAGAAATCCGGCCCAATCCGTTCCAGCCACGCCGACAGGTCGAGGAGAACCTTGATGAGCTGACGGCTTCGATCAAAGAGAAGGGTGTGCTGCAGCCGGTCGTAGTGCGGCGACGGCGCGATGGCTACGAGTTGATCATGGGCGAACGCCGTTTTCGCGCGGCGCAGCGAGCAGGATTGGAAACGATACCGGCTATTGTTCGCCAGGCGAGCGACGGAGAGATGCTCGAACTGGCCTTGATCGAGAATATCCAACGTCGCGCCCTGGGCCCGATTGTTGAGGCACTTGCCTTCAAGCGGTTGTCGGAGGAGTTCAAGCTCACCCACGAGGACATCGCGGCCCGGGTGGGCAGGGATCGTTCAACGATTACCAACGCACTACGGCTGTTGACTCTGCCCTACAAGGTCCGCGATGCACTTGCCGCGGGCAAGTTGAGCGCGGGACACGCGCGGGCCCTGCTGACGCTGACGAGTCGCCGGTCCCAGGTTGAGTTGGCCGGGCGAATAGAGCGGGAGGGACTTTCGGTGCGGGGGACCGAGAAGCTCTGCAGCGGAACCGGGAAGAAGCGACGCCGCGGCCTGATTGAGAAAGACGAGCACGTCCGGCAAGTGGAGGAGAAGCTGCAGGAAGCACTCGGGACGAAAGTGGATATCGTCGATACCGGTCGAGTTGGGGGGCGGATTGTCATTCGCTACGTATCCGTGGAGGACCTGGAGCGGCTGGTCCGGTTGATTGCGGGCGAGTAGTCGGGCATGCTCCATCGGCGGATATCGCTTCACGTTTCCAACAACTACAACCAGAGTGTGTACCGGCGCACGTTGTCGCTGGGCGTGGTGCGCGCCCTGCTTATCCTCGCTGTGCTGCTGGGCGTAGTGCTGGTAGGGGCGCTGGTGCTGGCCGGGTCGGGTGCGTACCGGATTGCGCGCGTGTCCTACCTGGAAGGTCGCAATCGTCTGTTGGAAGTGGAATTCGCCAAACTGACCGACCTCCATCGGCGTATTGACCTGCTTGAGGAGCAAGAACAGCGGTACGCGCAGATGCTGGGTGTCGAACTGACTCCACGACCGGTTGACTGGAGGTCGGTACCGGTCGATTCGGTAGTGATTCCGGGCTGGGCCCGCGCGGATACGTGGGGTACCCGTCCGGTCCCGGCCGTGTTTCCGGTCGCGGAGTTCGCCGTGTCGCGTGGATTCTCGACTCAGCACCCGGGTATCGACCTGGCGGCCCAAACCGGGATGACGGTGCGGGCGGCGGCAGATGGCGTGGTCAGCGTCCGCGGCACGGACAGTGTGTTCGGGCGTTACCTGTTGTTGGACCACCCCGGTGGCTTTGAGACCTATTACGGGCACCTGGACCGGTGGCGGGCCGAGCGGGATGATTCGGTCCGGGCCGGCCAGGCAATCGGCACGGTTGGATCGAGCGGCCGGTCGAGCGCGCCGCACCTTCATTTCGAAGTCCGCCGGCATGGTGAGCATCTCGATCCGGCGACCATGTTCCGGTTCCGATAGGACTGCCGGTTGCGCTCGTTGACACGGCGGTTCGTTCCACCTAGACTGGGTTCGTTGAGGCACCAGACTCCGCAGTAGAATAATGAGCTATATCGACCCGGTCATAGTTGCCATCGTTGGCCTTGCGGTCTACTCCGAGTACTCACGCGGCCTGCTGTTTGCGCTCCTGGATATCCTGCGAATCACCATTGCGGTCGTGATGGGCATGGTTGGCTATACGCTTGCCGCAGGTCTGTTCGGTAGCATGGGTGCGGGTATCGGCGGTTTCCTCGTGCTGTCGCTTGGTGCGGTCCTGGCTTCGGCGTTGGCAATGAAGCGCGTGGGTGAAGGCCCGGACTGGAATGCGAAGCTCCCCAGCCGTGTCGCAGCCGGCGCGGTCGGCGTGCTGCTCGGGCTGGCTATCTGTTTCGTCATGCTGCCGGTTGCGGGTCGAGTTGGTCCAATCGGCCGTGCCGCCGAGCGTTCGGTCCTTGGCCGGCTGTTGCTTGACCGGTTGCCGGCAGTCTACTACACTGCGGACGCCTTGGGTCTGCAGATTCCCCAGTTCGCCGAAAGCAACGCGAAGTTCTCCGAGGAACTCGAAGGTCGGTCGGGCGCGTTTTCGGAACGGATCAACTTCCGGCGGCTCGACGGTTCGACCTGCATCGAGTGCGGCGCGGCGGTTCGGTTCATCGCTTACCGGCGAACCGGGACGGTGGCTGTTTCTCCTCTGTTCGAGTGTCCGGAATGTGGACGTCGGTCGGATGGGTGCCAGACGTTTGAGGGATTCCACGCGATGTACGGCCAATGTCCGTATGATATCGCCTACGAGGGGTTCGAAATAGACTGTGGAGTGTGGCCGAATGACCGAGCCGTGCTGCCGACCGGCGTGTGTCCGGTGTGCGGGCAGAGTGACGAATACTAGGCCGGAGCGGTGGGCAAAGGAGAGAAGAGTGAGGAGTGAGGGGTGAGGAGGGAGTGCAGGCACCGAGTGTGGAGATTGGTTCCCGGCCTGCTGCTCCTGTTGTGTGTGGGCGGGTGCCCGAAGCCGGATGATCGGGTTGTGGTCCGGTTCTGGCACGCAATGGGGGACGAGTCGCGCAAGACGCTCGAGTCGCTGGTAGCGGAGTTCGAGAGTACCCATAAGGACATCCGGATTGAACTGGTCGGTATGGGGTCGTACGACGCGCTTGCTCAAAAGCTGATGGGCGCGGTTGCGGTTCGGAATCCGCCGACGATTGCGCAGATGTACGAGAACTGGACGATCCAGCTTCACGCGAACGGAGAATTGGAGTTCCTGGAGGAGTACGCGCGCGGGTCGAGCGGCTTCTCGGTGGGTGATCTGGAGGATGTTTACCCGCGCCTGCTGGAGAACAACCGCTGGGACAGGAAACTGCTGACGCTGCCGTTCAACAAGAGCGTCCCGGTGTACTACTACAACATCAACATGCTGCAGGCGGCCGGGTACGATGAGTTCCCGAAGACGTGGCCCGGGTTCCGCACGATGTGCGGGAGAGTGATGCGGCGGGATGAGCGCGGCAAGCCCGAGGTGTGGGCGACCGCGGGCGGCACCGGTATCTGGGTGTTCGGTTCGATGCTGTACCAGTTCGGAGGACGGTTCCTGGATCGCGAGGACGGGGTTGCGGAATTCAACCGACCGACCGGCGTCAGGGGATTGCAGTTCCAGGTGGACCTGGTGCGTGAGGACCGGGTGCAGAACACAGACATCGGCCGCAGCCCGGTTGAGGATTTCCTTGTGGGTAGAATCGCGACATTGCGCGGCAGTTCGACCTGGCGGGCAGGGATGATGGCGGAGGAGAGTTTCCCGGTCGGGATGGCGCCGGTGCCGACCGGGGATGAGCCTGCGGCGATTGTGTACGGTACGAACATCGGCATGTTCAAGCGGGCGGAGCCGGAGCAGAAGCGAGCGGCCTGGACGTTCATCAAGTGGTTCCTTGAGCCGGAGCAGCAAGTCGAGTGGTCACTGGGCACTTGGTACGTTCCGATTCACCGACGCTGCCTGGACGACCCGCGGATTCGCGAGCGGCTTGAATCCACACCGGGGCTACGGGAAGCGTACGGGCAGATGGACTTCGCGGTGTTCGAGCCGCGCGGACTCAAGTGGCTGGCGGGCCGGAAGGCCCTGGTCGAGGAACTGGAGGCGGCAATGCTGGGCAGCAAGTCGCCGCAGCAGGCGCTCGATGCCGCGGCTCAACGCTATGCCCGGAACCGGTGATGTCCCCTCCGGGGCGGGAATTGCGAATGACGAGTTACGAGTGCCGAATTCGGGAATCGCGGCGGTTGTCGTTGAGGCGAATCAGTACTCGACCGAGTCGAGCAGGAGCCCGGCAGCGGGCGCGGTGCGATACGGCCGATGTTTGCGTCCGGCCAGTGCGGCACGGATGTCCCGAAGCGTAAGCCGTCCGTAGCCGTAGTTCACCGTCGCGCCGACAATCCGGCGCACCATTTTGTAGAGGAAGCGGTCGCCCCGGATGAGCAGTTCCAGTTCGTCCCCGGATTCGGACAGGTCGAGCCGGAAGATCGTGCAGCGTCCGGACTTGTCGCGCGTGAGGCAGAAGGGTTGGAAGTCACGCGTGCCGGTGAACTCGGTCAGGACCCGACGCATCCGTTTTACGTCCATCGGGTAGCGCAGTTCCCATGCGCGGGCGTGGCGCAACGGCGAGTAACCGCGAACCAGTCGGTACAGGTACAGCTTGCTGCGCGCGTCGTAGCGGGCGTGGAACGCCTCGTCTACCGGCTCGGCCAGTTTGACGTGAATCGGTCCAGGTAGGTGGAAATTGAGCGCGCGGCGCAGACGTTCGGGCGCGAGGTCCGAATCGGAGTGGAAGTTGGCGACATAGTTGCGGGCGGAGACCCCCGCGTCGGTGCGGCTGCAGCCATAGAGTCGGGTCGGAGCCCCGGTGATGTTCCGGAGGGCGGTTTCAATCTCTCCCTGTACTGTCGGTCGGTCGGGCTGGAACTGCCAGCCATGGTAGCCGGCGCCGCTGAATTCGATAGTGAGCCGGATGTTGCGCATTCTCAGACCAGGGCGGCGAGCGTGAGAAGCCCGGCCGCGGGAAGCAGGATGGCCATGTCTGCCGTCCGGAGGCGTACCTGTTTCGGGTTGTCCGGCAGAGGCATGAGCGCGGGCAGAGCCACGTTCTTGAGCCGGGATGCGATTGCACCGGGCAGGTTGCGGAAGTCCTTGACCCGGATGTCGGCGAACTGGGGCAGGATTTCGAGAGTAAGAAACAGGGTCGTCGAGACGTTCCGGTCCGGGATTCTCAGCAATCGGAGCATGGCCTGGAACGACTCGAGCAAATCACGTGGAGGGCAGGAGCGGATGAGGACAATTGCCATCCAGGCGGCCCAGCCGAGACGCCACGTGATGAGCAGGCCAAGCGACAAGCCGCTTCGCGACAGGAGCCCCCCGATGCGGGGCGCAGGTCCGAACAGGGCGTTCATCAGGATCAGTCCGGGCGCGAGCCAGATGAAACTCCTCATCATCCGGAACTGGGCTCGGCCCGGGGTTCCGACCAGGAGCCAGAATACCACGGCCAGCAACAGTGCCCCTCCGATATCGAACGGGCTGTCGAGCAGGAACAGGGTCGGTACGGTGAGGAGGAGCGTCAGGATGCGGGCAGTGGCGCTGAAAGCGGAACCCGAGACCGCGCGTGTGGTTGCTATGAGAGGGCTATTTCTTGTTCATGCACTTCATGCAGATGCTGGCGTGGGGTACGATTTCAAGCCGGGCCTTGCGGATGGGCTTGTTGCAGACGCGGCAGATACCGTAGGTGCCTTTGGATATCCGTTTGAGTGCGTCGTTGATCTCGCGTTGCGTCCTGCTTTCCATCTGTTTGAGCTGTGATGCGATTTCTATCTGATGACTCTCGGATCCGATGTCGGCTGCGTGCGTCCGCCGCTTCGGCTCACCGGAGCTGGCATCGGTGCCGCCCGATTCCATTACCTCATCAGTCGCCTTGCCCTGACGCAGGATTCGGACTTTTTCCTCCAGCAAGGCACGCTCGAACAGAAGCAGCTCCCGATGCGTGTAAGACCTGCGTGCCGAGCGCTTCTTCCCGGTGGCGGCCGGCTTCCCGGCGGGGGTCTTTCGAGTGGTTTTCTTCGCGGCGGGCTTGCGCGCAGTTTCCCCGCCGACAGTCTTGCGAGCGGTCTTCTTCGATGTTTTCTGTTTCGTCATTTGCCCTCCATCTTCCTGATGGCCAGTTCGACTTCGATGCCGTTCACCTTGACTGTCTTCCTGATGTCCGGGTCGGCGAGCGGTTCCGAACCGAGGTTCATAGTCAGTGTCTCGCGGCCGATGTAATCCCGGTGTTCATCCACCGCCTCTACGAGCCGGTCGGCGGTTCGGTAGGACAGCGTGATTCGGTCGGTGACTTTGAACCCGGCTTCCTTGCGCAGGTTCTGGATTTTGTGGATGAGTTCGCGAGCGAGGCCCTCGTTCGCAAGCTCGCGGGTCAACCGGGTGTTGATACCGATTGCGTGTTTTCCCATCCGAGGTGAGGTTCCGTCACGCTGCACATCGCCTTCCTCGGCGACCTGGTACCCGTCCGGGAACCGCGTTTCCGATTCGGTGAAGAGCAGGTCGCGGACGTTCAGTTCTTCGCGGACCGCGTCGGCGTGGCGCAAGTAGATATCGCGGTCGCCGGGTTGCGCGGTCCGGATGATGATGTCGGACAGGGGCTGGCGGACCTTGAGCCGTGCCTTCTCGCGGGCCGAGCGACCGAGTGATACCACGGTTCGGACCAGTTCCATTTCGTGCTCGAGGTCAGTGTCGATCAGCATTTCATCGGCATCGGGCCAGGGGCTGAGGTGGACCGAGTCCGGCGCGGTCGGATCGACTGACCGGGCGAGGTTCTGGTACATATCTTCGGCGATGAACGGCATGAAGGGAGCAAGGAACCGGGTTATGGTCAACAGGCAGGTGTAGAGTGTCTGGTAGGCTGCCTGCTTGTCCTGGTCCGAAGCCGGCTTCCAGAAACGGCGCCGGCTGCGCCGGACATACCAGGTTGACAGGTCATCGATAAACAGCTCTACCTGCCGGGGTACGACACCGTGGTTGTAGTCGTCCAGTCGGGCTCGACCGAATCGGAGCAGGGAATTGAGGCGCGAGATGATCCAGCGGTCGAGCGGCTGGAGCTGATCCGCAGGCAGGTTGAGTTCACTCGGGTTGATGCCGTCAATGTTCGCGTAGGTCACGAAGAAGCTGTAGACGTTCCAGAATGTCAGCAGGCGGCGCTCAGCCTCGCGGGCGGCGCCGAAGCCGAAGAGCAGGTTCTGGGTCGGGCTCTGCGACAGGAAGACCCAGCGCATGAGGTCAGCGCCCATTTTGTCCGCGGCATCGTCGAACCAGATCGCATTGCCGGCGGATTTGTGCATCTCGGCACCCCTCTCATCCTTGACCAGCGCATGGCCGAGCAGGGTATTGAACGGTGTGCGCCGCTCAAGTACCGTGCTCATCGCAAGGATTGCGTAGAACCAGTTGCGGAACTGGCCCGGGAAGCACTCGGTGATGAAGTCGAACGGAAACCAATCCTGCCAGTAGTCGCGGTCAGTGAGGTAGTGGATGGTGGAGTAGGGAACGATGCCGGCGTCGAGCCAGGGGTTGCCAACAGCCTGAATGCGTGAGACAGCCGCGCCGCATCTCCCGCACTTGATTTTCACGTCGTCGACCCACGGCCGGTGCGGCGTGTGACCGTCGAATTCATCCCAGCCTTTGATTGCGCGTTCCTTCAGCTCCTCCCGGGAGCCGATAACGTCAAACCAGCCGCACTCGCACTGGTAAATCGGCAGGGCCAGGCCCCAGTAGCGCTTCTTGGAGATACACCAATCCGACATGTTCTTCAGCCAGTCCAGTTCGCGTGCCAGGCCGAACTCGGGAATCCAGCGCACCTGGCGGGCCGATTCCATGATGTCCTCACGCAGGGCATCCATCGAGACGAACCACTCGTTTACGAGCCGGAATACGAGTTCGTCGCCGCAGCGCCAGCAGACCGGGTAGCGGTGGCCGTAGTCCTCGACCCGGAACAACATGTCCTTCTGTTTCAGGCTTTCGAACACAAGCGGTGCGGCTTCGGCGGCGGTCTTCCCGGCAAGCAGCCCGAACTCGGGCTTGAAGGTCCCGTCTTCCCTGAGCGGGGCGATGACGGCAAGGTCGTGTTCCTTGCTGAGCAGGAAGTCTTCCTTGCCGCAGCCCGGCGCGATGTGCACGATGCCGGTGCCTTCGGCCGCAGTCACTTCGTCCCACGGGATGACGCGGTGTTCCACACCCTGCTGGGGTGCGAGTTCGTCAAACGGCCCTTCGTACCGGAGGCCGACCAGCCGGGCGCCGGGCAGTCCTTCGATTACCTCGGCGCCGGGGCCGAGGACTTCGAGCAGCGCGCGTGCGAGGATGTAGATTCTGCCGTCCTTGCGCGCGCGGACGTATTCAAGCTCGGGGTGAACCGCGGCCGCGGTGTTTGAGGTCAGGGTCCACGGGGTCGTGGTCCAGACGAGAAGGTACTCGTCGGTGCGGTCGAGCAGGGGGAACGCCGAGAAGACTGCCCGGTGTGTGAGTTCGCGGTAGCCTTCAGTGGCGATTTCCATGTCCGAGATCGCGGTACCGCAACGGGAGCACCAGGGCATGACGTCCGTACCCTGGTAGATGAGCTTCCGATCATGGCATTTCTTGAGGAAGTGCCAGATGGAATAGTTGTTCTCCTCGGACATGGTGTAGTAGGAGTTGTCCCAGTCCATCCACTGCCCGAGCCGGATTGACTGCCCGGTCTGGATGGCGGAGTACTTGCGCACCCGTTCCTTGCACTGCTCGACGAACCGGCCGATACCGTATTCCTCGATGTCCTTCTTGCACTTGAAGCCGAGTTGCTTCTCGACTTCGACTTCGACCCAGAGCCCCTGGCAGTCGAATCCGTTCTGGTAGCGCTGGTCGAATCCCTGCATTGCCTTGTAGCGCTGGTACATGTCCTTGATTGCCCGGCCCCAGGCATGGTGTACGCCCATCGGGTTGTTGGCCGTGATCGGGCCGTCAAGGAACTTGAACTTCGGGTTGCCCCGGTTACGTTCAACCAGCCGGGCAAAACAGTCATGCTCGGTCCAGAACCCGGCAATGCGCTGTTCAATCGCGATGTGGTCCGGACGCCGGGGAACGGCCTGAAAGCTCATCCGCAGTGCGGTTTGCTAGTTGCCGGCGCGCCCGGTATTGCGGTTGTCGTGCTGGAACACCGGCCAGGGCGACGGTGCCGGGCCGCCGATACCGCCGATGACCCAGGCCAGGTAGCCGCTGCCGACGTAGATGTAGCCGTCCGGGTCGATCTTGGGCGCGGAGGAAAACCCGTCCCAGTTGCCGAAGTCCAGCCCGGTTGCCCAGCGGTAGCTGCTGTCCGGGTTGACCGCGTAGAGCGAGTCGCCGCCGACGGCGTCCTTCTTGCCCGTAGACACGAGGAAATAGACGTAGCCGGCCTCGGAGACCGCGGGTGTCGACACGATGCCGTTCAGCGGCGGCGAGAAGGTCCACTTCGTGGCGCCGTTGTTGTCCGGGTCGAGCGCCAGCAGTTTCCCGCCGGCGCCGACGTAGACGGTCCCGTCGGTGCCGATGACCGCTGACGATGGCGTTTCACCGATGGCGGCCAGTTCCCAGTTGCGAGTGGTGAACGCATTCAGGTCGATGGAGACGAACAGGCCTTCTTCGTCGCCGATGTAGAGCGCGTTGCGTCCGACATCAATCGCGGGCGAGGCTTCAATCGCCTGTCCGCTGATGACGTGCAGTCCCTTCTGCTCACCGGTGGCGGGGTCGAGTTTGTACACCTTGCCTTCCTGGCTGCAGACGTAGACGTTACCGTCCGACCCGATGACGGGTGAGGAATTGCCGCTGGAATGGTGAGCCCACTTGAACGTCCCGTCCGGGTTGATGGCGTAGAGCGAGTCGGTGGAGGTGTGGATGAAGATGGTCCCGTCGGTTCCGAGCGCGGGAGTGGCGTAGACTTCGTCACCGGTTTCCCAGGTCCACTTGCGCGTGCCGTCGGTGTTGAGGGCGTAGAGGGTCTCGTTTTCGCAGCATGCGTAGAGCACGCCGGAGTTTGTGAGCGTCGGTGCCCCGATGAATCCATCGAGGTCTTCGGTGAAGAACTCCTTGTCGCGCCGGCCTTCCTCGTCGCGGAACACCATTGCCCATTCACACCCGACGTAGGACCGGCCGTCCGCGCCGATGGCAAAGGTTCCGAGGCTGAAGTCGGCGGAATCCTCCGGATCTTCAGGGTCGGTGAACGAGAACCGGCGTCGGACTTCACCCTCGCCGACGTCGATGCGGATTGAAAACGGGTCGGACCAGCCGGAGCCGCCGCTCTTCGTGGTCTTGGCCTGGGCCGTGACCTGGTAAAGGCCGGCAATCTGGTACGCGTGCGTGTCACCCCAGGCGGTGCCGCTTGCGAAGAGAGCGGACCATTCGGACTGTGTGCCGTCACCCCAGTCGAACTGGTAGGCGACCTGCCCGCCAGCCGGGTCGATTGTACGGGTCGAGCAGGTCAGGGCGAGACTTCTCATGCCTCGGGCCGGTCCCCAGGGTGTTTCCGGCACACTCGGGGGTTTGGGGCAGCCTGCGAACAAGACGACCGCTACGGCGCCCGCAACGGTCAGTGGGACGAGTTGCTTGAGTTTCATCGGTTCCTCCGAAGATGCGTCGATACTCTATGCCTTTGTAAACCCGGCGCTTACATCGTGAAGCACCGGTCGAAAACCGGGCTAAAGGATATCTTCGGCAGGCATGGAGTCAAGGCCTGTGACAGAGCTGTCAAAAGGTGCGGGCCCGCCAGGAAGGCGAGCCCGCACGGGAATCGGAGCCGGTCGCTACCAGCTGTTAGTCTTGCCGGCGTTGAACATGCCACCCTGCCACTTGGGCCAGGAGGTCGTCGCGAGCGTGCCCGCGGTGTAGCCGGCTACGCAGTAGAGCGCGTCCGAGCCGACCACGATGATGTCACCGCCGGAGGTGATGCCGGGGCTGTACTCCGGGTATTCCATATCGCGTCGTCCACGGCGTTTCGTGCCTGCCGGCGCGTATTCCTCGCAGTTGCACTGCCAGACCAGCGCTCCATCGTCCTGCTTCAGGCAGTGGAGCATGTCCTGGTCGTCATGCACGTACATCAGGCCATTGGCGGTAAGGATCGGGCTGGTGACGATATCCGGGCCGCCGGTCAGCGCGACACTCCACACGGTCGACCCGTTGGCCGGGTTGAGCCGGTAGACCCAGCCTGAGCCGGTTGCCGCGTATACAGCACCGCTGCCGAGCACGATGGCGTTTACCTCGCCGCTGACCGTGACCTTCCAGGCTTGGGAGCCGTCGGCCGGGTCCAGGGCGTAGACGTTCCCGTCGTCATCACCGCAGTAGATGGTGCCGGTGGCGCCGAGGACCGGGGAGTTGATGCCGTGGTAGTTCGTGTTGAGTTGAACCTGCCAGACCACGGTGCTCAGGTCCGAGGAGAGCTTGTACAACTGGCCGGAGTCGTTGGCGACGATCACGTTGCCGGCATTGTCAATCACCGGGTTGCCGATGATGCCCTTGATGTAGTAGGAGGCTTCATAGCTGACGTCCGTGGTGCGGTCGGTGAAGTAGTACAGCTTGTCGTCGTCGCGCGTGCAGTAGATCTTGTCGCCGTTGATGGCGGGCACGCCCCACTCGATGCTGGTGATGTTGTTGTTGGAATCAGGCCAGTTCCATTGTCGGCTCAGGGACTTGTTGAACCCGTACAGCTCACCGTCCTCGTTGCCGACGATGATGTTGCCGGTCTGGGCACAGTAGGCCGGGTGCCCGGTGAAGTACTCTTCGGCTTCGATGCCGGAGCCGCGTTCGTCATCGTCACCGTCCACGACGTTGATGCCGTAGAACTTGCCGAATTCGTCCTCTGCACCGACGTAGACCAGTTCCTTCTCTTCGTACATGAGGACGAGAGCGGAGCCGGCGGCATTTCCTTCGTCTTCGTCCGGGCTGATCCAGGTCCAGACCACGACGCCGGTCGTGTCGATCTTGACCATGACCGAGTCGGACCAAGGGCCGATGCTGCCCTTGATGTCCTTGGCGTGGACTTTCACGTAGGCCGTGCCGATCTTGGAGAACTTGTTGTAGTCGTCCACCGGCACGCCGCTCGTATGGAAGTCGGTCCAACTGCCGAGGTCGCCGCCGACGCAGTCATACTCCCACTGGTAGGCGACGCTGTCGCCTTCCGGGTCCGTGGTCACCGCCGTGAACTTCGTATCGCGACGCCGGGCGGTCTGGAGCGGGGCGCGGACGATGACAGGTACAGCGGGAGACTCGTTGGCCCCGACCGACACCGGGGTGGCGGCGGACCAGTCGGAGACAAGCGTCAGGTCGTCCGCGAGCAGCGCCATCGCCCTGACGTCGTAGCTGTTGGGTGTGGTCCAGGTGTGCTTCAGGGTCGCCTCGATGCCCGAGGAGTAGTCGAGAGTTGAAGTGTCGACTGTGCCGTCGCCCCAATCGACGACGTACTTGATGTTCTTGTCCTGCGGCTGCGTGGACATGAACTTGAAGGACACGTCGGCGTTCTGGTATACGGCGCCGGCGGGCGGTGTGATTGTCGGAATCGTCGGTGGGTCATCACCGCACTTCAGGCCGATGGCGACCACGGCGAGCAGCACGGCGCCCATGACAATTGCCATGTTCCTGCGGTTCATCAATCCTCCCAGTGTTTCGTTACGTGCTTCGGGTCGCTATCTTGTGACAATCGGTCCGTGGAACGTACCCACTTCCGGGAAGCGGGCCACGCCGCCGCGGCCGTCTTCGAAGTAAAAGTAGTAGTCGTGATCCCAGCCCACGTGGTGGCGGGTCCGGTACAGGTACAGGCCTTCGTACGCCTTGCCTGCGGCCAGTTTGAGCTGGAACGGCATGTTGTCGATGTAGATCAGGGCGACGGACGGGACGTCGAAGTCCTCGTCCTTGAAGTGGATCGTGTAGGTGTACTTCGTCCGGTAGGAGCCGCTGGGCGGGATTGTCCGGTTGTCGGACAGGGTCGGCGGGCTGTTGAACGTCTCGGCCACTTCCGGTCCCCGCAGGTAGCCGTGCTGCGGGTGGGTGACGCAGTCGCCGTCTCCGTCCTTGGCGACGAAGTAGTAGGCGTGGGGGCCGGCCGGCAGCAGTGTTTGGTAGAGGTAGATGCCGTTGTTGGGCGTGCCCTTGTGCAGCTTCATCACGTGCGGGATGCCGTCGACGATGGCCGTGAGTCCCCGCGGGGGACGGCAGACGTCGCGGTCACGGTAGTGGACGGTGAACGTGTAGATGCTGTTTTCGTCGCCGTAGTCGAAGTGGACGCCGCCGCTGGTCATGATTGCCTGCCGGTTGTAGCGCTTGCGCGCGCCGACGTACGGGCCGTGCTTGGCGCCGTAGCGCGGGAAACGCTCGGTCAGACCGCGGGCGTCCTCGGCGTAGAAGTAGTAGTTGTGCTCGCCTTCGCCGAGCGTGAGTCGGGCCCGGTAGATGCCGCTATGGGCGCGACCCTTGACGAGCTGCATCGGGTACGCGATGCCGTCGATATACACGGCGACGCTCGCGGGCGCGTCCCCGTCCGGGTCGTTGTAGCGTACCGTGGCGACGAACGTTGTTCGCGTCACGCCATCAAGCGGTCGGATCATCGGCTGGCACAGGCACGGCTTGTGATTCGTCTCGACGGCAAACACCGGCGCTACCAGGACGAGCAGAATCGGTACAAACAGGGCTGCGACAAAAGCATGATGCTGTCTGCGCATGCTTCCTCCTTTTAGTCTAGTGGTCAACCTGCAGATTATAGAACTGCCCTTTCGGGGTGTCAAGACAATCGTCCGGACGTCGTTCTTGGTAAGTTATTATGCTGCCGGGCATTGGGTGTTCAGGCCGGTTTGAGGTCACTCTGGCACCGCCCGGGATGTCCCGTCACCGAACGATTCGCGCAGGAGTTCGGGGTCCGGGGCCGGTGTGGCGAGGCTGACGAAGACATAGAGCAGCAGGCTGACCGCCATCCCGGGGATGAAACCGTGAAGCTGAAAAGGGTTGCCGGCAATCATCCAGGCCAGCGCGACGACGCAGCCGCCGACCATCGACGCGAGCGTACCGGCCCGGGTTCCGCGCCGCCAGTAGAGCCCGAGCGCGTAGGGCCAGAGCGTGGTCGAGGCGATTGCGGCCCACGCGAACCCGGTGATAACGAGAATCATGGCGGGCGGCTTGATCGCGACGACCAGGGCGATGAGCCCGATTGCGACCGAGGCGAGGCGCGATACCAGTACCTGCCGCTTCGGGTCCGGCCGGGCGCGGAACGTGTCGCGCCAGAGGTCCTTGACCAGTGAACTGACCGCGACAATCAGCACCGCGGCAAAGCTCGACATACCGGCGGCGATGACCGCGGCGAGGAACACCGCCGACCCCCAGGCCGGCATCACGCCCTTGACCAGGGTCGGTATCGCCTTGTCCGCCTGTTCGAGCGCCGGGTAGAGCACGCGGGTCAGCGCGCCGTTGAAATAGGGCAGGAGCGCCATCGCGCCGCCGGCCGTGGCCAGCACGGTGCCGAGCTTGAGCACCCGGCTGCTCTTGATCGAGTAGAACCGCGTGATGAGCTGGGGCATGCCCCAGACGCCGAGGCTGACAATCATCGAGAACGATATCAGTCCGGCCCAACCCCACACGCCGGGAGTGTACAGGTACTTCTGCGCGTCGATTTCGGCCAGGCGGGCGAACACGTTTTCGAGGCCGCCGACCCGGCCGAGCGCCATGATGGTCAGCAGCACCAGGCCGAACAGCATTATCCAGCCCTGGAAGAAACCGGTCCAGACCACGGCCAGGTAGCCGCCGAGTGCGACGTAGACGATAATCATCACCCCGGATAGCACGACGCCCCAGAGATAGGGGACGTCGATCAGTACCTCGAACGCGTGGCCCAT
>CBDUZK010000014.1:0-22740 GCA_965371675.1 uncultured bacterium
GAAGACGAGGCAACCCATATCTGTTTCGTGTGGGTCCTTACGTGAGGCAACACGGACGGCACGGGAATCCCTCAAGGACAAGGAAATATCAGAAGACGGGGGCGGGAAAACACCAAAGGCACAAAGAAGAAGAAACCACGGGCAAGCCACTGATGAATGCCGCAGGAGAAACCAGAGTGTAGGGAGTCGGGCGTCAATCCGCAGGCGTCACGACCATCGGCACGAGGTCGGTGATGCGTGAGATGATGAAGTCCGGGCGCAGGGCTTTGAGCATCAGCAGCGGGCGGAATCCCCATGTTACCGCGCAGGAGGTCATCCCGGCAGCCTGTGCCGCCACGACGTCCTGTTCGGTGTCCCCGACCACCAAGGCGTCGGCCGGGAGCACACCCAGCCGTTCGGCCGCGGTCAGGTAGGGCTCCGGGTCAGGCTTGTGTTTGCGCCCTTCCTGCCAGCCGTGTATGTAGTCGAAGAACCCGGCAATCCCGAGGGCTGCGACAATCGTATCGGCCTGGGCCTGGTGTTTGGTCGTGACCAGCGCCAACCGGACCGACACCTGGCGCAACATCGCGAGTACCGCTTCGGTATTGGGAAAAAGCTTCGTATGGTTCTTGAAGTTCGCGATGAAGTGCCGCCGGTACTCGTCGACGAACGTCGCGGCGCTCTGTTCGTCGTTCGGGTAGCCGACTTCGCGCAGTATCACCTCGAGGGGTTTGCCAACCTCCATCAGGATTGTATCCGGATCCGGCGGCTCACGCGGGTCGACCTGCCGGAGCGCGTACTGGACCGAAGCGACCAGGTCCTGCGAGGAATCAGCCAGCGTGCCGTCGAGGTCGAACAGGACCGCGCGGAAACGCAGCGTGAAGTCTTTCGGCGGGCCGGTGATATCAGGCTGCATCGTCGGGCGCCGGCTTGTGGTACTTGTCGAGGTTTTCGTCTCGCACGCGCTTCAGCTCTCCGCGCGGGAATACACCCAACAGTTCCCAGCCGAGGTCCAGCGTTTGTTCGATCGAGCGGTTTTCGGTTTCGCCCTGCGATATGTAGCGTTCCTCGAACTCGCGGGCAAACCGCAGGTACAGTTTATCCATGTCGGACAGCGCCGCTTCGCCGAGAATCACTTCCAGCTCCTCCGCTTCCTTGCCCCGGGCGTAGCAGGCGTAAAGCTGGTTGAACAGGTCTGCGTGGTCCTCGCGGGTCTTGCCCTTGCCGATGCCTTTGTCCTTCAGGCGGGACAGCGACGGCAGCACGTCGACCGGCGGCGCGACGCCCCGGCGGTGCATGCCCCGGGAGAGGATAATCTGCCCCTCGGTAATGTAGCCGGTCAGGTCTGGAATCGGGTGGGTCTTGTCGTCCTCCGGCATGGTCAGGACCGGCATCATCGTAATCGAACCAGGCTTGCCCTGGATCCGGCCGCACCGTTCGTAAATCGACGACAGGTCGGTATACAGGTACCCGGGGAACCCGCGCCGACCCGGGATCTCTTTGCGCGCGGCAGATATCTCGCGTAGCGCCTCGCAATAATTGGTCATGTCGGTCAGGACGACCAGCACGTGCATGTCGAGATCGAACGCCAGGTACTCCGCGGCGGTCAGGGCGGTGCGCGGCGTCGCAATCCGTTCGATTGCCGGTTCGTCGGCGAGGTTCAGGAACAGCACGGTGCGCTCGATTGCGCCCGACTCGGTGAAGTCCTGGATGAAGAACTCCGCTTCTTCGAACGTGATTCCCATCGCCCCGAACACGACCGCAAACGAAGTCTCAGTGCCGAGGACTTTCGCCTGGCGTACAATCTGGGCCACGAGCCGGTTGTGCGGCAGGCCCGACCCGGAGAAAATCGGCAGCTTCTGGCCCCGGACCATCGTGTTAAGGCCGTCAATTGCCGAGATGCCGGTCTGCACAAACTCGTCGGGGTACTCCCGGGCGTACGGGTTGATCGGCGCGCCATAGATGTCCGCTTCGCGCTCCGGGATGATTTCCGGTCCGCGGTCGCGCGGTCGGCCGAGGCCGTTGAACACCCGGCCAAGCAGGTCCGGCGACAGGCCAAGCGTGATGCCTTTCGCCAGGAACCGCACTTTGGTTCCCGGTACGTCGATACCAGAAGTGCCTTCAAACACCTGGATCAGGGCCCGATCACCATCTACTTCCAGCACCTGTCCGCGGCGGGTTTCCCCCGACCGCAACGTAATCCGTACCAGCTCCTGGTATTTGACGCCAGCCACTCCGCCCACCAGGAGCAACGGCCCGGCAATCGACTCAACCGTCTGGTATTCTTTGATCATGCTGTTGGCTCCGCGGCGACGCCGGGGTCGCGCTCCGCATCCCCGAGCTGAGTTTCGACTTCCTTCAGGACCGCCCTAGTGCCGGCTTCCGCTTCCGCTTCGGTCAGGTACTTCAGCCGGGCGATCCGGTCGCGGACCGACGACCGTTCAATCCGGTCGATGTCCGCGCCACGGTCGAGCGCCGCCTGCGCCTGATTGTAGAAATACTGAATCGCGGAAAGCATCAACGCCTGTTTCTTCGGTGATGTATAAGTATCGACTTCGTGGAACGCGTTCTGGTGCAGGAAATCCTCGCGCAAGCTGCGGGCCGACTCGAGGACGAGCCGGTCGGCCGGGGACAGCGAATCTTTGCCCACCAGGCGAACGATTTCCTCCAGTTCGGCTTCCTTCTCGAGCAGCAACATCGCCTCGCTCGCGGCGTTCACCGCGTCCTCCGACGTCCGGGCCACGAGTTCGTCCCGGAGCGCGTCGCTGTACAACGAGTACGAGTTGAGCCACGATATCGCCGGGAAGTGCCGCTGGAACGCGAGCCTGTCCTCCAGGGACCAGAACACTTTGACCACGCGCAGAGTCGCCTGCACCACCGGGTCGTTCAGGTCACCGCCCGGCGGTGATACCGAGCCTACCACCGACAGCGCACCTTCCGTTTCTTTCCCGTCCGGCCCGGTACCGAGACATACGACCCGCCCGGCGCGCTCGTAGAACTCGGCGATTCGCGAAGCAAGGTAAGCAGGATATCCTTCTTCTCCCGGCATCTCTTCGAGCCGCCCGGATATCTCACGCATCGCTTCGGCCCACCGCGACGTAGAGTCCGCCTGAATCGCAACCGAGTAGCCCATGTCCCGGTAATACTCGGCCAGCGTAATACCGGTATAGACCGACGCTTCGCGCGCCGCGACCGGCATGTTCGAAGTGTTGGCAATCAACACGGTTCGCTTCATCAGCGGCTCACCCGACATCGGGTCTTTCAATTTGGGAAACTCGAGCAGCACGTCCGTCATCTCGTTCCCACGCTCGCCGCACCCGACGAACACGATTACCTGGGCGTCTGACCACTTCGCGAACTGGTGCTGGATGACCGTCTTGCCCGAACCAAACGGGCCGGGCACGCATGCGGTCCCACCTTTGGCAATCGGGAAGAACGTATCGATCACCCGCTGGCCTGTCACCAACGGTTCGTTCGGCGGCAGTTTGCGACGGTAGGGCCTCGCCCGGCGGACCGGCCAGCGCTGAATCATGTTCACTTCGCGCTCGCCTTTCTCAGTGCGAATCACCGCGACCGTTTCTTCGACCGTGAAACTGCCGGCCCGGATGTCGACCAATTCGCCTTCGACTCCAGGGGGAACCATGATCCGGTGCTCAAGCAGCACCGTTTCCTGCACCACGCCGAGGAAATCGCCCGGGCCGACGCGGGCACCCTTCTTCACGAGCGGCTTGAACTCCCATTTCTTCTCGCGGTTCAGCGCCGGCAAGTCAACGCCACGGCCGATGAAATCTCCGGACTCGGCTTTGACCTTATCGAGTGGTCGCTGGATTCCGTCGTAAATCGACTCGATCAGTCCCGGGCCGAGTTCCACACTCAGTGGCTCGAAGGTCGGGCGCACCGGGTCCCCGGGCCCGATTCCGCCGGTTTCCTCGTACACCTGGATCGATGCCCGGTTACCGGCCAGCTCGATAATCTCGCCAATCAGGTTCTGCTCACCGACCCGAACCACGCCATACATCTTGGACCCGGCCATGCCCTCGGCGACAACCAGTGGTCCCGATACTTTGACGATTCGGCCGGTCTTGCCGTCATCCACACCAACCTGCGCCATCATCCGGCTCCTTTCACATCGTCATCGCCGGCAGCTCCGTTGGAACCGAACACATCGGCACCCACCGCACGCCTGACAACTTCCTTCAAACGAGCAACGCTCTGCTGCGCACCTCCCAGCGGCAATGCCACTAGGCACGGAATCGCCGCCTTCCGGTACCGGTCCAGCACCCCCGCCAGGTGCGGAAACAACTCCTCGGTGAAAAACACTACCCGGAAGCCTTCCGCCACAAGTTGTTCAACCCGTTCCGCGGCCTCGGGTCCCGCGTTGACCGGAAACACCGCCAAGCCGGCCGCCTGAAAGGCGACTATCGTTTCCCGGTTACCGACAACAGCAATCCGCCCGGTCTCACTCGACATATGCCACCAGTTCCCGGCAATCCGCCTCGGCAAGCCCGGCAGCCTTGGCCGCGTTGAGCCGCCGCAGGTTGATAAGTTCGTTGTCACGGAGGAGGTAGTATGTCACGAGTGGTTCATAGCCGAAGGTGAGATACCTGGACTGTCTCAGGTAACGCAGCTTCATTTCCCGGCCAAGACGCTCAAGACGCAGCGCCGATTGGTCCCGGACCACCCGGCTGATGCCCTCCTCGATCATGCGCCCGTAGGTGGTCAACCGGAACCGGCTCACAATGACTTCCCACTCCTCGCCGAACAACGAAAGCAGAACCGCTTTGCGGATCATGCCTCCCTTCAACAAGGCGGGCTCCAGCATGTCCGCGTTCTCGTCAAGCACCCGGACCCGGACGAACGTCCTGAGGTTCTCCACATCGGCGTGCATCACCTGCAACCCGGCAAGAAACCGGCTACCAACTGTGCGCTCCAGCGCTTCGTCGTGCGCCGCGCGATCCAGCAACACGTCTACCACCGTCGGGTTCTGTTTCCTAGTGTACAATTCGACCGCGCGGGTAACCGCCTGTCGATACCTAGTCGGGAGCGCCTTGGGTTTGGCTCCGGCCAAGGCCTCAAGCTGCACTTGGTTCCATCCGCCGTATCCAAGCAGGGAATTCTCTGTAGGCTTGCGCTTTTCCAGCTGTGACTTGACTAGTACCTTCAAGTTGTGTACGTCCGCCGACCTTCGGAAGAGATCCAGGACCCATTGGTCTACACAGTACTGGGCAAGAAATGCGACGTTGTTCTCTGCCGTCCGCATAAACGAATGCTCCAAGCCACCTTCGGGTTTTTCGTCAAGGAAACGACCATAGACGGTGTCAGCGAGCTGTACCCGGTATTCATGTTGACTGTGCGTGCGCACAAGACGATCGTAGCGCGTTGCGTCCAGCAGGGTGGTTTCCAGCGCCCGAACTCGTCCAATGGCGAACCCGTAACGTGTGTCTTCGCTGGCGGCAATCATCAGAGCGGAAACTATAAGACAGTCCGTTGTGAAGTCAACCGCACGTCTGCCTGCCTCTTGGCTTTACGGTTCATGGTTACCGGTTTCGACTGTTGTTTTTCTCTGTTTCTGTTCACTTCAAAGTTTCGCTCCCGCCCGATCCTGTTCTGGGGTTCCTTCCGCTGTTCCCGGCTTCCGCCGTTTGTTCCTCGGTTTGTCAGAACCCAAGAGCCTATTATTGATAAGGGTATAGCTATTAGATATCTCGTTGTACGTGGGTAATCGGTTGCGTTTCGGCTGATGCTGTTCGGAACAAACAGCAAAAGTATTATTTACTGTTGTTGTTGTTGGGTTAGTGGACTGTGTGGAAAAGGCTGGAACCGTAGTTGAACTACGGCCCCAGCCTTTTGAGCCATGAGGACAACCGGTGGTCAGGATTGCAGACAGGTGCACCCTGTATGCTTGTCCGCAGACAAGACCACCGGTTTATCCCCGGCTTATCCCGGAAGAGAGCTTCTTGAGACGTTCGGCAAAAGCCACATCCTGTGACTTAAGCCGTTCGATCTTGTCGATGGCATGCATAACCGTAGTATGGTCTTTGCCGCCGAAGCAGAAGCCGGTTTCTTTCAGGGAATAGCTCAGCATCGTGCGTATCAGGTACATCGCCACCTGACGAGCAAGAGCTAGTTGTTTGGTGCGACGGGTGCCTTTGACATCCTGGACCGAGAAGCCGAAACTGTCCGCGGCCGCAGCGATGATCGAATCGTGGTCGACTAAAGGTCCGGTATCAACCAGATCTCTGGACGCTTCTTCGGCAAGTTCCTCGGTGATCGGACGCCCGGTCAGTGAGGCCAAGGCCAGCAGGCGGATCAGACAGGCTTCGAGCTCCCTTACGCTGGTCTTGACGCGCCGCGCGATATAGTAGGCCACATCGTCCGGCAATGCCTGCTCCTCAGTGGCCGCCTTCTGCATCAGGATTGCAATCCGGGTTTCAAGCTCCGGAGCCTGAACGTCCACGACCAACCCGGAACCGAGCCGGGAAGCAAGCCGTTTCTCCATGGTCGGCAGATCTCGCGGCGGGCAGTCGCTCGTGAAAACCACTTGGCTGCCGACGTCGTAGAGGTGGTTGAACATGTGAAAAACCTCTTCCTGAAGCCGCTCCTTGCCTACCAGGTAGTGGATGTCGTCGAGCAAAAGCAGGTTGAGCGCTCGATACCGACGTTTGAACTCAAGCCGGGTGTTCTTCTCAATCGCCTGGATCAGCTCAAGAAACAGGGTTTCGGCTGGCACACAAAGAACTTTGAGGTCGGGCTTGGTTGCGAGCGCGTGGTTTCCGATTGCCTGCAACAGGTGGGTCTTGCCCAGCCCGACCCCACCGTACAGAAACAGCGGGTTGTAGGCAGAACCCGGCTTTTCCGCTACGCTGCGGGCCGCGGCACAGGCAAAACGGTTCGACTCGCCCACGATGAAACTGTCAAAGGTATAACGGGCTTGGAGTCGACAACCATTGGTCCGTACAACCGCGCTGGTTCGGGCTCGGGCCCGCCGTTGAAGTATGGTTGCACTGCTGGCGCCGCGTGCCCGGTACGACACGCTCAACTTGCGACCGGTCAGGTCCGCGAGGGCCGCCTGTATTTCAGCCGCATAGTGCTGGCCGAGCCAGTCCGCAAAGAAAGTATTCGGGACCTCGATTTCGAGTACGTCCCGGTTGATTGTACGACCCTTGGTGGGTGCGAGCCAAGTCTCAAATCCTTCTCGAATCACTCGTGTCTTGAGCAAGCCGAGTGTTTCGGACCACAATTTGGCTACATCACCATCACTAGGGCCGACTCTACGCTTGCGCGTGATAAGTCTGCCGTCCACCACGGCCATCAGCCACCCCTTTCTGTCAGTCTGTCGATAGCATTTGAGGCAGCAACCTGCGGGTTATCCACAAGGTTATCCACAAAAGGTACGCATGTAACATCCTAACACAAAAAGAGTTACACCCCGCGCCGGGGATGAGTCCACACGGCAACAAATTGTGGTGCCTGAGGCATAATAGACACAACCACCCACTTGTCAAGGCGCTGACAGCGATTGGTGTAAGTTCCGAGCTATTCCGCCGCGTTCAGCGGAGTGCAGCGTCGGCGGCAATCGCCTGTCCCAGGCTGATACCACCGTCATTGGCCGGGATGAGATGGTTGCGCAAGACATGGGTGCCGGCGCGTTGGAGGCGGCGGGTCACCCGCTGACGCAGGATATCGTTCTGAAAGGAGCCGCCGGAAAGCAGGACGCTGTCGAATCGGTGGTGTCGGCCCAGGTTCCGAACCGTACGTACGACGGCGTCCACAATAGTGTTGTGGAACCGGGTTGCCACGATGCCAGGGTTGGTCCCTTTGAGGGTGTCCTGCACGACGGCCGCAAGCAGCGGTTTCGGGTCGATTTGCAGGCAGCCCTCCTTTTCTTTCAAGACGCAGGGATACCGGCCGCGCTCTGAACGTTGGACTGCGGCTTCCAGCGCAATTGGGGCTTCGCCTTCGTATGTTGCCGTCCGTTTGATGCCCGTGATTGCCGCGACCGCATCGAAAAGCCGGCCAAGACTGGAGGTGGTTGTCGCCCGGTTCGTGCGAAGTAAGGCCTCGACCGGCGGGATGAGACGACCGAGACCGAGCGCGGAAGGCACTCGCTCGAACACCTGAAGCAGATAGGCGGCGGCGATGCGGCCGGGCGAAGCGACCGCCATCCCGGATTCGGTCATCTTCAGGCAGCCGAGATGGGCCACGCGGCGCCAACTCAAGTCAGGACCGACCAGCAGAAACTCACAACCCCAGATTGTGCCATCGATTCCATAACCGGTTCCGTCGAGCGATATACCGAGGGCCGGACCCGTGATACCGTGTTCAGCCATCACTGATACAGTATGCGCATAGTGGTGCTGGATTCTGGCCAGCGGGATTCCGCGGGCCTGGCTGAAGCGTTCAGCCAGGCGGGTAGACAGGTAGTCAGGGTGCAGATCGCAGGCAATCCGGGTTGGCTCCCCGCCGGTCCACTGAACATACCTTTTCAGCGTGTCGTCGAAGAACCGCTCGGTTCGGTCCGACGACAGGTTTCCCAAGTGCGGGCTGAGGAATGCGCGGTCCGCGATGGCAAGAGTAAAACAGTTCCGGAGTTCACCCCCCAGGGCGAGCGTCGGATGTTTCACGTGAAACATCGGGTCAAGCAGCAATGGTTGTGGTGCGTAGCCGCGTGCGCGTCTGACCATCAGCGCCGGGCAGTCATCCAGCACCACCGAATCGTCACACCGGTTCGCAATCGGCCGGTCGTGCGTCAGCACAAAGTCAAACACACCGTTCAGTTCGGCAACCAGGTCGGAGTCGTTGCCGACCAGAGGGTCGTTGCGGTGGTTCGCGCTGGTCATGACCAGCACCGGGTCACGTTCCTGACGGTGTTTCAGCTCCCGCAACAGAAGAACATGAAGTGGTGTGTAGGCAAGCATGACTCCGACGCGGGAGTTGGCCGGTGCGATGCCGGGAGAAAGCGACAGGGCGGGTTCGGTCTTCTTCGGCAGGAGGACAATCGGAGCTGCCGGGGACACCAGGAGACTGCGGCCGGTGGCGCTGACCCGGCAGAAGCGGCGGGCGACGGCCGGGGTCGAGCACATCAGGGCGAACGGTTTGGCGGGCCGGGTCTTACGGCGGCGCAGTTGTCGTACTGCGCGGTCGTTGGTTGCGTCGCAAGCCAACTGGAATCCGCCAAGGCTCTTGATGGCGACGATTGAACCACGGGCAAGCGCGCGCGCGGCGGCCGCAAGCGGGTCCGTAACCTGGCACCGGTGGCCCCGAGCGTTGAGCAGGAACAACCGCGGTCCGCACGTGGCGCATGCATCCGGCTGGGCGTGGAACCGGCGGTCGCCCGGTTCGCCGTACTCCAGCGCGCACAACCGGCACAGTTCGAAGCTGGCCATGGTGGTGCGGCGACGGTCGTAGGGAAGACTCTCGGTTATCGTGTACCTGGGCCCGCACTGGGTGCAATTGATAAACGGGTACTCGTACCGGCGGTCTCCAAGGTCAAGCAGTTCGCTGCGGCAACCCCGGCAGGTTGCGATATCCGGCAGCACATCTACGCCGCCTGAGCCTGCAGTTCGGCTTGAGACAATGGCAAAGCCGGTATGCTCCCGGGCGCGCGCGTACCGCACCTGGAAATCGGTGATTCTGGCCAGAGGCGGAGGGTTTGAGCGCAGCCGCTCGACGAACTCGTTGGCGCGGGACCCTTGCGCCAGGATTTCGACCCCGGCGGCGGAGTTGGCAACCGAACCACGAATACCCATTGCCGACGCCAGCCGGTATACATAGGGGCGGAACCCAAGGCCTTGTACTTGGCCGCGAATTCGAACCTTGAGCGTGGTCATGAAAGCTACGGCCGGCAATCCTGCCGGCCGTAACCGCTACTACTGCAGGTAGTTACTTCTCGTCACTCTCGTGCTGCGTAGCTTCTGGTTCGGGTTTACCGGGGACATCAACCACCGGCTCGAGCAAATCATCATCATCATCCGGCAACTCCAGGACGTTTTTGTCGTCCTTCTTCTTCGCCAAGACTGCGTACACCAGCGTATTGCCTGAGTACCAGACGGTGCACCCAAAAGCGATAACTAGTAATAGTACGATATGGAACGCTAGGCCGGTGAGCGCAGAGCCGATGTCGTTGGCCCAGTTCATAGAACTGTATTGACCGGCGGTGTAGATCTGGGGCAGACCCAGCCAGTCGGCCATCCCGGTGAACGCCTGGTGCAGTGGCTCCGGACTCCACTCAGGCAGGCTTATCTTGAGGTAGAAGGCCGCGTTGGCCAAGATGTCGTCGAGTTTGGCTCCGGCAAACGGCCTGATGGACGCGTAGGCGATGCGGCCGGCAACGCCGGAGGCGACCGCGAACAGGAGCGAACCGATTTTCGACAGGCCGGCGACGATTGCCACATACCAAATCAGGCGGCCCGGCTGCTCATTGACGCACGAGAACACCTCGAAGATGGTGTCAAACGTATCGTTCCGGGTCGCGCCCACGACGCTCGGTCCAATCAGCAGGCCGAACAGAAGGACAATCAACAGGTAGACGATGAACATCGACGCGAGGAACGCCGGGACTGCTACCAATCCGACAAACAGCTCGCCGAAGTACGGGATTGCGGACAACAGGCCGGCAATGAGCCCGGCGACGACAAGCAGGGCGACGAAACCGATGAGCAGGAGCGGGCTGGCAAGCACAGACGAATAGTGCCGGAACGCAAAGCGGAACGCCTCGCGCGACTCGTAGAACTCGTCCCCGCGTAACTGCTCATAGGTCACCTTGGAAACCGCGGTTCCGGTAATCAGCACGGCACAAAGGAAGAACAGCGCCCCGATGCCGTACAGGACCCAGGAGTACCAGGGAAAAGGAAAGAGTAACTGGTCGGGGAACGGCAGGAGCCGGTACTCGGCCCAGATTGTGAGCAGGTCGCTGCCGGCGACGAGGTGGGCGAGGTAGGTGATGCCCGAGTAGCCGGCAGTCCCGAAAAAGAGGCCAAGGAACATCATCCAGACCTTCTTGGCCGAGAACCCGAGGCGCAGGGCTCGGAAGATATCCTTGTAGTTGAAATGGAGCTTGGTCACAAGCTGTTTCCTTTCCGCCGGCTGCGGGCGGCAGTTCCGGACGTCATCAGAAGAAAGTCTTCCTAAGCAACACCAGCAAGAGCAACAACCCGGCCATCAGTCCGAGCAGTACCCACTTCAAGGGCAACCGGTAGCGGCGCTCCGGAAACAGTCGGCGTCGAAACCGGGTCACCCTGTGACCGGGTCCACCTCCGGTCCACGGCTTAACACAACTACAAACATACGGGACATGTCAAATAGAAAACAGCTCATGTCGATTACAACCCTATGGTAATATGGGGCCTTTGGTTGTCAAGAGCCCTGCCGGTCAGCGTGACACCACCAGCTTATCGGTCAAGACCCCGCCTTCCGTACGCAGGAAGTAGACACCCGGGCCGACGTGCCGGACGTCGTTGAGTCCGGGCGTGAGCTTCGCCACCGTACGGCCGGAGATATCGAGCAGGACAGCGGGTTTCGCGCCCTTCATCTCGATTGCGCCCCGGACCAGAGTCGCAGAGGAAAGGGTCCCAGGGTTCCAAGGTCCCAGGGTTCCAGGGTTGTTGGGTTCGGCGATACCGGTTACCTGCGCGGTGTAGCGATAGGTCATGGTTTCGTACGGGTCGTGGTTTGCGGGGACGAGGTAAACCGACTGGTATGCGGTGTCAAACCCGGGCACGTTGTACGTGCCGTACTGGAGCGAGTCGAGCGGAATCGAGTCGAGCAGCAGCCGGTGCCCGATTGTGTCGAGCCCGACGACGAACATGTGGAAATTGCCCCGGTCTGCGCCGTCGAACGCAAGCTCGAGGTTGGTGCCGTTCTGGAACAGCAGGTACTCGCCCGCCCAGCGGTTCAGCCCGCCGGACCGGTCGACCGGGTAGCTGGTATGATACCCGGCGACCGCGAAGCGGGGTACGGTTTCACCGTAGTAGCCATACTGCCCGCCGAAGCTGGTGTCATTGATCCGGTTGGCGAGCACCCACTCGTCGAACACCTGCTCGAAATCGCGGCCGACACCGGTCGAGTCGAAACCTTCATTGACCCCGGCGATGCTCACCTGTTGAGATCGGATGATATTGTGCACCAGGTCGTTACCGACCCGGCCGCCGTACTGTTCGTAGATATACAGGGACCAGAGGTAGGTTTTGATGTAGTCGGACCAGGAACCGGTCCACTTGGTCAGGTCGTTGTCCGAAGAACTCGGGAAACCGGAAATCGGGTCAGGGGCGCCGAACAGCCACATCGCCAGTTCGCAGAACCCTTCTTCGACCCAGAGCGATTCCGCCCGGTCGTAGTTCCACTGGATCATATGTCCGAACTCGTGGGCCGCGATGGCAATCCGGTAGTCCGAAGACGGGTCGTTCGGGTAGCAGTCGACGTAGACGCATTCGATTTCATTGGAGTGGTAGCCCCAAAGCCGCATAGCGGTTGTGTCGTAGTACTCGTCGAAACTCATCCAGAACCCGTCAAACGCGGTGCCGTGGAACGTGCCGATGTTGTAGTAGAGCAGGTAAATCAGCGAGTCCTGGTCGATTTCGTCCGGCGGCTGTCCGAGGACGGTGGTATTGTGATGCCAGACCCCGTGGAGCGAGTCGCGCGGGCTGGAATTGTCGAACCGCTCGACAAT
The DNA here is from genome assembly GCA_965371675.1 of uncultured bacterium. Taxonomy (GTDB): domain Bacteria; phylum Hydrothermota; class Tepidihabitantia; order Tepidihabitantales; family Tepidihabitantaceae; genus DSBX01. Next base: position 12,647 of record CBDUZK010000014.1, read on the forward strand.
CTGTGCGGCCATGGTTGAATCCATGATTCCCGCGTCCCAGACCGAGTCGTGGACCATCACGTATACATGGTTGCCGAGGCCGCGGCAGGTGAACCCGGTCTGAAACTGGGTCGGCGGCATGACGCTCATGTTCCATGTCCAGAGCGTGCGTTCCTCGCCGAGCACGAGCGGGTCGTACAGCCCAGGCTCGGTCACCCGCTCCGGGGCGTCTACTCCGAGCGCGAGTTCGCGGAGTATCGGCGTGGCGCAGGACATCGGTTGAGTCGGTGCCGCCGTAACCAGGGCAAGCAGCAGGATGCAGGTCATGTTGTTTTCTCCTCAGCGGGTCAGGACAAGTTTCTCTCGGCGCGGGACTTGGTCGGCGGTCCAGCGTGCCAGGTAACAGCCGGGGGTGACAAGCCGACCGTTGTCGTCGCGGCCGTCCCAAGCGCAGGTCGAGCCGTTCGATTCGACGCTGCGGACCGTGCGGCCCGATACGTCGGTGATGGTAACCAGGGTCTTGCTGCCCGGCGTGGTGCCGAGCGCGAGCACGAAGCGGGAACCGAGGGTGGGGTTCAAGGGTTCGAGGGTTCCCGGGTTCGAGGATGGGGACTCGGCGATCCCGGTTACCTGTCCGTGCCAGACACAGACAGGGTTGTTTGAAATCGCACCGACCTCGTCGACGTTGAACCCGGCGATCACGTCCTGCACGAACCCGACCGTGACCGAATCGCCCGAACAGTCGTACGCAAGGTGGGGAAGACGCTTCGAGCTTTCGTCCGGCTCGGTCAGCAGCGCCGGTTCCTCCCAGGTCGTTCCGCCGTCGTCGGACCAGGCGAGCATGATATCGGCCCGGAGCAGGTTGGTGCTCGCTTCGACGTTGGATGAATCGAACTGCTCCCACGCGGCGTACAGGCGCCCGGTCTCATGGTTGAGGCCGAGGCTGGGCCGGTCGCAGATTGCGGCGAAGGAGCCGAAGCCGCCGGCGAGCGCCTGCGCCTCGGCCCGGTGGATTCGGTGCCATTCCGCGAGCGTGGAATTGTACAGCCAGAGCTGGGCCGGGTTCGAATACGCGGAGTCGCCGATTGCGGGCAGGACCGTGGTCGCCAGCAGCCAGTTGCCGTCACCGTCGAAGATGACCGAAGCGCCGCGCGCGCAGACCGATATCGTATCGCCGAGCCAGGCGGTCGGCGCGGGCAGGTACTGCACCGGGTCCCAGGTTTCGCCGGCGTCGGTCGACAGCCGGTACCCGAGCACCAGCGACTCGTTGCTGCCGGTCATCCAAGTCGCAAGCACGCGCAGCGAGTTGTGGTCCGCGGTCAGGTTGTGACCGAACGCGCCGGTTTCATTCCACCAGACCGGCGTGTCCCACGTGCACCAGAAACTGGAGCGGGTGTAGTACAGGTTGTCCGAAGTTTGGAACTTTATCAGCAGGAAATGCAGGGTTCGGTCCGAGGTCACGCCGAGCACCGGCAGGAAGTAATCGGTCAGGGTCGGCGCGCCGACGCACTCGTCGAACAGCCCGGCGCCGGGCGCGAGGTCACGCTGCACTGTCGGTGTGAAATGCGGCGGCATCCCGCCGGCGTTGTAATGGCAGCCGACCAGCGCCGAGCCGTCGGACGGGTCGATGTCGAGCGTGCCGTACCCGGTGCGCCGGGTCTGGGAGTTCATGCCCGAACTCATGAAGTCGGTTTCAATCCAGTTCCAGGTCTCGGTTGCGTAGTCGAAGAAGTTGTACCGCATCGTCCGGTCCGGCCAGGTCGATGGCTGGGCGCTGTAGGTCCAGGTCATGTGGATGCCGTACTGCGGGTCGCGCACGAGCATGCGTAGCGACGGTCCGGAGTTCTGGTTATCATAGGTCGTGCCGCCGATGGTGTCGACCACTCCGGGCAGCAGGTCGGTCGCGAGCGCGGTGCCGGCCACCAGCGAGATCAGTGTCAAGAACGTGAACGAACGCATTATGCCTCCTGTTTTTGCGCCCCGAGCCGCCATCCGACCCGACGGTTAGCGTAGATTATCCGGAAAGGCCGGTCGGGTGTCAACCGCTCGCCCGCCCCCGGTCAGTTTCCAAGCCGCAGGATGCGACGACAGGTGTGATGCAGCCGGGCGACCGGGGTGATGAAATAGACCCCGGCGGGTACGAGTCGGCCGTCGGCGTCGCGGCCGTCCCAGACGGAAACGTCTGCGCCGAACTCCCGGAGCAGACGGCCGTCGGGCGCGTGGACCCGGATTCCCTGCCAAGCGCGCGGCACCGAGAAACGAATCCGGTCGCGGAACGGGACCGGCGCGGCGGTAAACTTGTCAACCGGCTCGCCGGGCAATTCGGCCACGCCCACGCCGGTGACGAAGAAACTGTCCAGGGCCGAGGTCACAACCGCCATCCCGTCGTCGAACAGGAATCGGAAAGTGTGCCAGCCGGGCGCGAACCCGGTGCGGACGGTGCTGAACAGCACGTTACGTTCGTACCGGTGGCCGTTCGGGACCAGGTCGAATGTATCGGAATCAACCGCCGTCGCGTGCAGGATCGGCAGGTTGGTATCGGTATCGGTGTAGTCCACCGTGAACCGGAAATCGGTCGTGCTCGTGCCGGTGTCCGGTGACACACCCGGCAGCATCAGGGTCGGCGCGGCGTTCTGGCCGACCGTGACCTTCGGGGAGCGATTGACGTAGAACCGTGACTGGTTGGTGGTGTCGTGGAGCGTGTTGTTCTGGCCGATGTCGACCGACCGTGTGTCCCCGCGGGCCGCCCGCAGGAACCTGCTCGGGTTCGGCCACGGCCCGAACTTCGGGTGGCTCGTCAAGTCGGATATCAGGCAGCGCATGCTCAGTATGTTGCTGTCAATCACGTAGTCGATGTCCGCGAACCGCTCGAACTCCGCGGTGTACCCGTTGATGACATACAGTCCCGGAGTGTACAGCCCGAGGATGTTGCCGTAGGCCATCACAAACAGGAACGTATCCTGCGGCGCGTCCGGGTTGCGGAACCCGGCGGCGTACAAGTACCAAGGTCCAAGAATCGTTCGTTTGATCGGCCACGCATCGTCATCATTGGTCAAGCGCGCGTAGAAATGAGTGCTGGAATAGCCCATCCGAATGCTGGTCAGGTCAAGGAATGGTCCATCCGGGCTGTTAATCATGTCTCCGGTCGGTTCGTCGGCGAGCTCGCCGAGCAGGTTCACGGGCGCGGGCCAGGTGTTACCTGCGTTGTACGGGGTCTGGGTCGCGAACCCGAACGTGTCCTTTGCCCGGACGTAGTAGAACACGGTGCCGGATGACGGCACCGAGAAACTCGCTTCGTACGTGCTGTCATAGCCCGGGGTGCCGATCAACGACATCGCGACCCCGGTCCACGACGACTGGTTGTTGGTCGAGTAGAACACCTTGGCAGACATCATGTCCGTGTACGCATATGGACCGAGCACGTCGACGTTTACGGTGATGACCCCACCCGGGTCGGGCGCGGAATTGCAGACATGGACGATCTTCGGTGAGGACCAGGCCGTCACCACGGTTGTAAGCACGAATACGGACAAAAGGCAGGCTGTCTTGAATGCACGCATGACTGGATAGTAAGGCGCGTGAAGCCGGAGTCAAACACCGGGGACACGAGGTCCCGGGGTCGCCGCCCGCGCAATCGTTTCACCGCCTTCGCGGTCTAACAGGTGATGAGGAACACCGGCGCGAAACTGATGCTGGTCGCGGTCGTCGCGGCCGGGCTGTGCTGTGGCACGGCCGTGACCGAGGCGGCCGCACCGGGCACGGCGAACAAGGAGAACATCGTGACTGAGAAAGCGACTTACGGGGCAGGTTGTTTCTGGGGTGTGGAGCATGCATTCCGCCGGGTCGAAGGCGTGACGTCGACCGCAGTGGGCTATGCCGGCGGCGAAGTCGAGGACCCGACCTACCGCCAGGTGTGTTCGGGCAATACCGGCCATGCCGAGGTGGTGCAGGTGGAATACGACCCGTCCAGGGTGTCGTACGACGAACTGCTCGACGTATTCTGGTCCATCCACAACCCGACCACTGTCGACCGCCAGGGGCCGGATATCGGGGAGCAGTACCGGTCGGTCATCTTCTACCACACCGACGAGCAGGAAGCCGGGGCCGAAGCGTCGAAACAACGCCTGAAGGAATCAGGCAAATGGCCCGACCCGGTTGTCACCGCCATCGAGCCCACCCCCGCGTTCTACCGCGCCGAGGAATATCACCAGCGCTACAACGAGAAGCACGGCGGCGGCGCCTGCGGGATACGGTAGTCGGGCCCGGACCCGGGCTCCGACCCGCTATCTACTTGAAGGCGTGGGTGAGCGAAATCTCAGTCTTGCCTTCCTTCTCAAGGAGCATCACAGTCACAACTTCCTTCTCGGCCTCATCGGTCCACATCAGCATGAAGCTTTCGCCGGTTTCCATCTCCATGCCCTTCTTCCAGCCTTTGGCCTCGAACGCGGCCCGGTACCAGTCGGTGACCTTGCTCTGCGCGTCCTTGGATTCAAGCGACCACACCGTTGCCTTTCCCTCGCCGGTCGACATCGAGAATTTGCCGGTTGCGTGGAGCCCGGGGTAACGCAGGAAGCCCGGCAGGGTCGAGATGTCCACGTTCCCGCCGCCGTCCACCTGCACCTGGCCTCCGCCCGCGGCCTCGACCGCTTTCTCGGTCGCGGTTTCGGCAATCTTCTCGGTCAGGCTCTCGCCGCACTTCAGGCAGCCGATGTTGATCACCAGCAAGCAGCCGAGCGCAAGCGTCAATCCTGCAATCCTGAGTCTGTTCATGACACGTCTCCTTTGTTACGGTAAGCCTACGTTCGGTCCCGGCGCGGTCAAGCACGGAGGCGGAAAATCAAAAAGCAGAAGCCGGCGCCTGCTTGACAACTCGTCTATCCCGCTGCACAGTATGAGTGCGCTGTCCGGCAGCGCACTGGAGGAACCGTGAAGACGACCGTAGTTCTTTCGCTCGCCCTCGCCGTATCTGCGGCGACCGCCCAGTACCTAGAGACGACTATCAAGCTCCCGGACTCGCTTCATCCCGTCGGCCTGTGCTACAACGAGGTCAGCGACAAGCTGTACTGCCTTGGTGAATGGGGCGACATTGCGGTTGTGGACGGCGTCTCGAACTCGGTGGTTGCCACCGTGCCGGTCGGCGGCGACCCTCGCTCAATCTGCTTCAACCCGGTTCACAACCGGGTCTACTGCGCCAATGCGGGAAGCGACGACGTGACAATCATCGACGGCGTGACGAACGAAGTGGTCGCGACCGTGCCGGTGGGTGAACACCCGGCTGCGCTCTGCTACTGCCCTGCCGGGAACCGCATTTTCTGCTCGAACATGGCCGGGCACACCGTGGCCGTGATTGACGGCAGCACGGACAGCGTAACGGCGACCATCCCGGTCGGCAAGCGACCCTCGATCCTGTGCTGCAACCCCCGGACCTTCATGGTGTACTGCTCAAACTACCACGACAGCGTAATCACGGTCATCGACGGCGCCACGGACAGCGTCGTGGCGAGCATCACCGCGGGCCAGGGTACGACTCCCCTGTGCTGTAACCTGGCCGGCAACAAGGTATACGCCATCAACCGCTCCAGCGGGAACGTAACGGTCATCGACTGCGCGAAGGGTGCTGTCATTACAACCCTGCCGACCGGGGGCACGCCGTCCGCGCTCTGCTACGATTCCTGCGGGGACAAGGTGTACTGCTCGAACTCCCGGACCGATAACGTGACGGTCATCGACGGCGCCACCAACAAGGTGGTCGCGATGCTGCTTACGGGTGATGGCCCGTGCGCACTTCTCTGCACTCCGAAGAACCGGCGGGTTTACTGCGCGAACCGGCGGGGGAACAGCGTGACGGTCATCGACGAGAAGACGTACGGACCGGTTTGTACGATCGAGGTCGGAGAGCGCCCGGTAGCACTGGCCTGGAACCCGGCCCACAGCCGGGTGTACGTGGCGAACTCGGACGACTGTACGGTTTCGGTTATCCGCGACAGCCCGTAGCGGGCAAGCCGCCGTCTGCGTGCTTCACGCACGAGGGCAAGGGTGAAAGGTTCTGTAGCTGTTCCTGTAATTCGCAATCTGCAATCACCAATCTGCAATCGGGAATGACAGGACAAGGAGCGGAGGTTGAAACCTCCGCCCCTTGGTTTGAGTGGTGGACTCTACCGCGCCAAAACGACCTTGGTCTTTGCCATCTCGCCCGGGGTCTCAAGCCGGACGAAATAGATGCCGTGGGCGAGTTCCCGCCCGGTGTCGTCCCGGCCGTTCCAAGTCGTGGTCCGGGTCCCGGCAATAGCTGGTCCTGCCACCAGGGTCCGCACCGCGCGGCCCGATGCGTCGAATACCCGCAGGCTGACATCCGCGTCACGCACCAGATTCCAGTGGATATGCGCCGTGCCGTTGAACGGGTTCGGCGCCACCACCAGCCGCCGTCCGCGCAGCAGCGAAGCCGGCGTCACTTCCTCGGCGACCCCGACCGGGCCCGGCGGGTCGGTTGTATACTTGATTGCCCGGCCCGGGGCGACCGGCGCGCAGCCGCGATGATACGTACCGTTGTACAAAGCCTGGATTGCGATGGCCCGCGCCGGGTCCTCGATGCCGAGGGTGGTGCTCGAGTAGCCGTTGGCGGTCATGTACTGCACCGTGAACGCGTTGTCGCCGGTGTAGGTGGTGAAGGTCGTGTCGTAGATGATGACCTGGAACTTGTCGCGAATCGTGCTGGAGTAGTACCGCACGCTGTCGTACTCGACGATGAACCGGTGGTTGGCCACATCGTGGTAGTAATACACGTACCCGGCCCCGCCGCTGCCCGACACCGGGTACAGGTCGTCCCAGTTCAGGCAGAGCATGCCCGGCGGTGTCGACGCGTTGGGCAACGGGGTGTTGCTGTAGTTCCCGGTCGTGTAGTTGCCCGGGCAGATCCAGCCGTCGGCGCTGATTGAGAGCTGGGTGTAGCGCTGGCCGTAGAACTTGAACGGCCCGAACGCGGGTGGCAGGCTCACCATCACCACCGCGTCGTTCTGCGAGTAGCTGATCCGCGTCCCGAGGCCGCTGATCTCGACCCAGTCGTAGGTCGGGTGCGGCGTATACGCCGTGTCGCCCTCGTCGTACGCATAGTAGACCGCGGGCAGGCGCGGGCCGTCCGGAATCGGGTCGACGGTCCGGAACTCCCCGACCACCACAGTCAGCGGCTCGGAGACCGCATACCCGCCGTCGGCGTACAGGTCGAGCGTGCAGTCAATCGACGTCTCCGGCGGGATGCCGGCATCGGCGCGGACAGTGAAGAAATCCGTGCCCCCGGTTGCGCTGTCGCCCTTGCGGACCGTGCCGTAGTCCACGGTCGAGTCCGTAACCTGGAGCCGCGCGTCGGTCGACCGCAGGATTGCGTGGCAGTTGTAGCCGTGGCCCATGCCCGTGTTCCCGATGTTGATTGCCAGGTCCGCGGTCTCGTCCGGGTCAATCCGGCCGTTGCCGTTGCCGCCGTGGGCGGTATCGACCACCGTCACCGACCGGTGTTCGAGCACCGGGGTGCCGACGTAGAACGTTATGTACGATACCCAGGTCGAATCGTTCGTGTCACGGCAGATGAGCGAACAGGTAACCGCGTAGCCGTTTGCGACCCCGGTGTTGACGTGAAGCCCGAATCCGTCCGGGCCGGTGAACGCCGAGTCCCCGGCCGCAATCGTGCCGAACGTCTTCGCCGAGTCGGTCACCTGCGCGTTCGGGTCATGGGTGCGCAGCTTCGCGGTCACCGAGTGAGCGGTCTCTTGGCCCCAGTTCTTCACCCAGGTCGGGATGTTGACGGTTTCGCCCGGGTTCAGGATCGAGTCGTTATTCCCGCCCGGCTCGGGGTCGAGGATAATCGAACTCAGGTACGAAACGTACCGGTCGCTGGCAATCACCATTACGGTGTCGAGGAAAACGTAATGGTCCCGGGCCGCCACCGACATCGCCATCGGACCCGGGGTCAGGGCCGACACCAGCAGCGTCACCTGGCCGCTCGAATTGGTCCGGCCCCGCACGTCCACTTCGGTGCCCTTGCGCAATACCACCAGCGCGGATTCGACCGGTGCGGTTGTCGCCGTCGTGACCGTCACCGGGTAGGGCACGTTATTGCCGATCGTGATGACGCCCGCGTGCGCCACGTTTACATTCGTCGGCTCGTCGGTCCAGAGCGGGGTTTCCGGGTCGCCAATCAGGGTCAGACAGTAGATGCAGTAGCGCTGCATCCGGTACTGGTAGAGCGAGTCCGCGTACGGGGCCCAGGTCGCCTTCGAATACCCGAGCGCCAGGCCGGTGTTCGGCATGTCGTAGAGCAGGACCCCGGCGTAGAACGTCGTGTCCAGCCGCTCCGACGGCCCGGGCACGTAGTTGCCGCCCGGCCCGATTGCGCCGTACCCGCTCCGCGTGTTCATAATCGTGGCGATGAAGCCGCCTCCCACCCGGTTCACCATGTGCTCGGCCAGGCAGTCGCCGCCCGACACGTGGTCCCAGGCCGCGCAGTCGCAGGCGATGGCGACCCCGATGCCGATTTTGTCCCCGTTGGTCATGGCCTGGGCGTCGGCCGAGTTGAAGAACGGCGACGAACCCATATAGATGCCGCTCGGGTTGCCGTGGCCGTCCCAGTGGCTCATGCCCCAGCCGTCGTTCAGCGAGTCGTTCACCGCCTGCCGCGACAGGGTCCCGGCCCGCTGGTAGAGCCGGCCGTCCTGCCAGTCGGGCCCCGTCATCCGGGCAATCGACTCGATCATCGGCCGTTCCTCGTAGCTCGCCCAGAGGATTGCGGTCGGCAGCAGCATCCGCTTGATGAAACCCACCGGCGGGTTCTGCTCATAGGTCATCACCTTGTACACGAAGTTCTGCGCCATCGCGACGTTGTAGACCGGCGCGCGGCCGACGTACACGTCCGAATACATGTCGGCGCTGTCCGCAAGCTGTCCGTAGACGTGGTTGCTGTTCGCGTCCCAGTTCCCGTCCAGGCCCGCGTAATACAGGTCGCACGGCTCGTCGCCGGACCCGCAGTTGGCCATCCGGGTCGGGAAGATATTCTGCCCGCTGGTGTTATAGTCGCCCTGCCCGGCCAGCAGCACGTACATCGTGCCCCAGGTCTGGTAGGCGTCGATGATGAAATTGCGGATCTTCTCCTGCAGGTCGTAACCGGTGTAGTTCGTCTCAATCCACGGAATCAACACCACGTTCCCGGGCACGCCCTTCAGGGTCTTCCAGTCGGCCAGGCGCTGGAACACGGTGTCCATCGGCGCCCTGGTTATCGCGACGTACTCATAGTTGCCCGGCGGCAACGCGGAAACCGTGTTGCGGCGGACCCGCGGGGCGAACCGACGAACATCCTGCGGGTTCACGACCAGCGCGCGCACGACGGTGCCGAACGTTTCCCGTTGCTTCCGGGTCGCCACCACGGCCTCGTCGGTGACGGCGTAGGTCAGCCGGTATTCCAGCACGGTCGCGAGTTGCAGTCGGCCGGTCGACGGGGTGTAGCGCACCGGGTTCAGACGGACATTGGCAAGCCGATACCCGCACATCGTGCCGGATGTCAGCAACTGCAGGGTCGCGGTCGGATATGGGGCGGTCGAGCCATAGATTTCAGAGTCAGGGCCGACCAGTACCAACGGGTTGTCCACGCCCGGCTTCGGCAGCTCGCGGTCCGGCTGGGCCGGGCCGACATTGTAAGAGCCGGGCAGGTCAACCCACTCCTCGGCCAGCAGCTCGATACCGGTCACCACGGCCCCGGCCGGAATCACAACGGTCTGCATCACCTCGGGCAGCTCCGGGGTCCCGGGAATGCCCAGGGCCAGGCAGCCCCGCAGGGTGACGACATCGTACCCGGCCTTCCGGGTCACGGTCAGGTCCTCGCGGTCAAAGCTCACGGTCCGGGTCATCGTCCCGGCGAGCAGGGGCACGACAACCAGGCACAGTACCAGCAACGTTCGTTTCATGGGAACTCCTTTTTTCGCTGCAACAGCATCTATGCTAGGCCGCTACAGGCCCGGGTCAACCGCCTTGTGCGGAAGGGCACGGGCAGAGATTCCCGGCTTGACACGCTGGCCCACTGCAATATCTTGGCCGCATGCTCAGGGACACGCCTGCGCCCCCGCCGAAGCTGG
>CBDUZK010000015.1:0-22641 GCA_965371675.1 uncultured bacterium
CACAGATTGCCACAAAAGCACACCCGTTTCGTGTGGTTTCTTATATGAGGCAATGCGCCGTCTTGACATAGCCGGTTCGGCCCTTACAATGCACCGGACCGGATTAGTTGAGTGGAAAAGCATCTCCGACCGGATGACGGTCGCAGCAGTCTGCGGCCGCGACACCAGGGGCATGAAAAAGAAAAGCAAAAAAGGGCCGAAGCGGCCGTTTTCCACCGACATTACAACCCAGCCGGGTGACATCGAGATTTGCGTGGACCGGCGGGGTGCCATCGTCTGGTGGAACGAAGAAGCGGAGACGGTTCTTGGCTACACCCGCGCCGAGGTGCTCGGCCTGATGCTCGACCGGGTGCTTCCACATTCCGGGGCCGGACTCGACCGGGCCCGGTTCAGTATCGAACAAGTGATGAACGGCCGCGACTTCGCGGGCGTATTCCGGAGCGCGTGCAAAGACGGAAGCCGGGTTGCGCTGTCACTCTACGCCACGGCCGGCCGGGACGACAAAGGGAACGTCGCTGGGGTTGTCTGTATCGGGCGTGACATCTCCGATTTCTGGCGGGCCGACCGGGACGCACAGGCTTCCGAGGAGAAATACCGGCTGTTGTTCAACCTGTCGGTCGACGTCGTGGCGCTGGTCGGCAAGGACGGTCGGATTGTCGAGGCGAACCGTGCGCTTGCCCGCCTGTCGGGATACCCGGAAGAGGAATTGACCGGCATGTCGATTATCGACCTTGTCGTACCGGAAGAGCGCGAGCGAGCCGGACGTGCATTCAGACAGCTCTGGAAAACGAAACAGCTCAGGACGGTATTGCGGTTCCGGACCCGCACTGACCTGGTGGTGATGCTTGAACTCAATGTGGCGCTGCTGGATGTCGGCGGCCGGCGGCTTGCGTTTGCAATCGGGCGGGACGTGACCGAGCGCGAAGAAGCGCAGAGTCGGGTCCAAGACTCCGAAAACAAGTACCACCGGATATTCTCCGCGGTTCAAGACGGAATCTATCTCGAAACGCTCGACGGACGCATCCTGGATGTGAACGAAGGTGCGTGCCGACAGCTCGGGTACAGCCGGGCGGAACTGCTACGGAAAAGCGTCGCTGATCTGGTACCGGAGGAAGCTCGACGATGGCTCCCGCGGCTACGCCAGACGCTCGTCCAGGAAAAGCAGTTCCTGGGCGAGGGGGTCAACCTGCACAAGGACGGCACCGAAATCCCGGTGGAGATAAGCTCTTCACTGCTCGAACTGGACGGCGACTCACTGGTGCTGGCGCTCGTCCGCGACATCTCGGAGCGTCGTCGGGCCGAGCAGTCGTTACGGGAAAGCGAAGAGAATTTCCGGGCTCTGGCCGAGAACGCCAATGACGGGATTCTGATTGCGGTCGACCCGAAACGTCACGACTACGTCAACCGGCGCATAGCGGAAGTGACCGGCTACACGGAGGACGAACTGCTGCAGATGGGATTGGAAGGACTTGCTGCACCCGAGGAGGTACTCAGGATCCGGGCGCGATGGGAACGGCGGATGCGGGGCGAGCAGGTACCGAGCACATACGAAACCGTGATCCGGTCGAAGACCGATGAACGAATCCCGGTGGAGATTACCGCCGGTCTCACGCAGTGGCGGGGAGAGCAAGCGAACCTGGTAATCCTGCGCGATATCCGCTGGCGGAAGGAAGCGGCGCGCGCGCTGCAGGAGTCGGAATATCAGTACCGGACGACCGTCAACGCGATGTGGGCCGCGGCTCACGTGATTGACCGCGACTTCCGGTTCACACTGGTCAACGATGCCCTCCGTCGCTGGATCGAGCGACTCGGGCTGCAGACCGACGTCATTGGCAAGAAACTGTTCGACGTTTTTCCGTTCCTGTCGGAGGACAAAGTTCGCGGTGAGTACCGCCGGGTGTTCGACACCGGCGAAGAAGTCACCACCGAAGAAGAGACCCGGTTCGGAACGAACGTTCTCTTCACCGAAATCCGCAAGTCGCCGATTGCCGAAGGCGGCAAGGTCGCGCGGGTCCTGACGGTGGTCCACGATATCACCGGGCGCAAGAAAGCGGAACGGGAATTGAAGTGCCTGGCCGACACGGCGATGGCCCTGGTCGCGGTGCCGCCGGACGTCGATGCCTACGATTTTGTCTGCAAGCACCTGGGTCCGCTCGTCGGGGACGCGGTCTTCTCGGTCAGCGCGTACGACGAGGAGCGGCACACGCTGACCGTACGCCGGGTTGTCGGGCTCAGCGACGAGCAACTGGCATCGGTGCGCGAGCAGATCGGGACCGACCTCGTCGGGATGACTTTTGAGCGAGTACCGGTTGGTGTCCGGGACCACCTCGCCCGCGGCAAGCTGGACAGGGTCGAAGACGGTCTGTGCGGGGCGTTGTTCTACACGGTCCCGGAGGAGACCTGCCGGATACTGGCGGGACACTTCAGCATCGGGGCCGCTTGGTCGGTCGGCCTGCGGCGCAAAGGCCGGTTGTTCGGCAACGTCACCATATTCGGCCCGGCCGGGACGGAACTGGCCACCACCGCGATCGAAACCATGGCCAATCAGGTATCGATTGCGCTCGAGCGGCGACTGGCTGAGCAGGAGCTGCGGGACAGCGAACAGCGATACCGGGCGATTACCGATACCGCCATCGACTGCATCTTCACCAAGGATGCGGAGCGACGCTACACGTCGGTAAACCCGGCAATGGAGAAACTCTTCGGGATTCCGGCTCCGGCCCTGCTCGGGAAGACACCCGAAGAGCTGTTCGACGCCAGCTCCGCCGCAGTCGTCCGGGAAGTCGACAACCGGGCGCTGGCCGGCGAGGCGGTAAGCGAGATTCGCGACCTGCTGTCCGACGACGAAGCACGCACATTCCACACCATCCAGGTGCCGCTACGCGACGTGACCGGCAGAGTCACCGGCATCAGCGGTATCGTCCGCGACATCACCAGTCGCAAGCGGGCCGAACAGGCGCTGAGGTCCAGCGAAGAACGATTCCGGAACCTGGTTGAACTCTCGCCGGACGGGATTGCGGTACACCAGGACGGCAAGGTGGTGATGATCAACTGGGCCGGTGCGCGGCTGATGGGGTATGACGAACCGGAGGAGATGATCGGCCTGCCGGTGATGGAACTGGTTCATCCCGACGACCGGCAGAGAGTTGATGAGCGCATCCGGCAGGCGCTGAAAGAAGGTAAACCTGTGCCGCTGTTCGAGGAGCGGCTCCGGCGCAAGTACGGCAGTTACATCTGGGTGGAAACCGTGGGTGTGCCGTTCGAATGGGCCGGTCGGCCCGCGGTGCAGGTGCTTCTCCGAGACGTCGATCAGCGTCACCGGTTGCAGGAGGAAGTAGAAAAGCTGGCGACCCACACACGGATCATGTTTGAGAACTCACCCAGCGGCATCTGCGCTCACAGCGAAGGTCGAGTTGTGCTCGTCAACAGCACGTTCGCGCGCCTGCTCGGCTACGACACCCCAGACGAATTGATCGGCCGCGAAATCGCTGACTTGGTCGTGCCGGAAGAGCGGGAACGGATTGCCCGGTACGAACAGGGAATGCTAAGCGGCGGCGGCGCGCCCGCAGACTACGTGTTCAAAGCACTGTGTCGTGACGGCTCGGTCATCGAACTGGAGAACTCGGTAATGTCCTACAAGGTCACGGAACAAACCTTCATCCTGCACACGGTGCGGCCCGTGTCCGGCCGCGATTAGATCGCCGTCGTTGACAAACTGTGGTCAAGTTTTATGCTTGACCTCGATGTTGGTCCCATCGGATACCGTTCCTGGCCCGGTTGACGGCTCCGCTTCCGGTTATCGCCGGGAGTTGGACCGTGCGACCCGAACCAACGACTACCTGAGAGTGTTCTTCTCCGTGGTCCTGCTCGGGTACTGTGTGTCCGGTCCGGGGCTGCTGATTCGTTTCCCGTCCTCGTTCCTGGAAGGCGTGCGGCTCGACACGCTGACCCAGTTCCACGGCTACCGACCGGCGATTTTCGCCCTGGTCTTCCTGTCGCTGTCCTGTGTCATCGCCGCCTTGGCCCACCGGGCGTTCTTCTTGTTCGACGAGGCGATTCGCGAGGACCTTCCGTCCGACAGCCCGCCTGCCCTGCGCGAACGTTACGTCCGTAACCTGCAGCCGAGCCCGTTCCCATTTGTCCTGTCCGGTCACGCGTTCGTCGACGGCGCCATCTTCTTTGTCACGCTGGTGGCGTACTCCTTCTGGGTGCTGTTGCTGGTCGAGATGATCCCAACCGGCCTCGGGACTCACCAGGTCGTCGGAATCGTACTCGGTGCCTACGGGTTGTTCGGCACGCTGATCGTCGTCGTCCCTGTCTGGATTGGATTGCTCCGTCGCCGCCGGCAGATGCTCGAACGCCCGGTCAGCGCGGCGGGCTCGAAGCCGCCGGCGTGACGAGCCAGGCCTGGAACCGGTAGGGCGACTCCACCTCGACCACCTTGCGGCGCCGGTCGAACCGCGCAAGCAACGAGTAAAACAGGACGGTCTCCACCAGGTTCGTTTTCCCGGGCTTCTGCAGCAGGACCATCCACGCGGAATCCGCGGCCGCGATGTCGTCCATCACCGGTATCGGAACGTTGAATTCAACGAAGCGCCGGTAGCGCCGCGGTCCCCACGCAAAACTGACCAGTTCCGATACGTCCTTGTTGCAGACAACCAGCCCGTCTTCCGGGACCGTGGCGTAGAGCAGTTTGCGGTAGCGGTCCTGCACGGCCAGGTACCGGTCGTGGCGGTACTGGATTGCGACACTCGCGCCGAGCAGCAGCAGCAGCAGTCCATACTTCGCGAACCGGAACCCGCGAATCCGCATGTCCAACCGGTGAAGCGCGACCGCGGTCCCCAGGATGAAGAACGCCATGCCCGGCAGCAGGTAGCGCATCCCGACCGTGAGCCGCTCGGCGAGGTCCGGCACATCGTGGACGTAGGAAAAGAAACAGTAAACCAGCAGGATGGTGTACGCGGGCAGTGATATGCGCCAGCGCCAGCCGCGGCGGACAAAGAGCGGCAGGAATAGCATCAGCGGATAGAACAGCACCAGGTTGCGGGCGTAGAACCACGCGTTCCGCGGGAAGAACCCCGGCGCAAACTGCCCGGTCAGGTACATCGGGAACTGCAGCGGCCCGCCGTAGCAATACCAGTTGTACCCGAGGGCGGCCAGCCCGAATGGCAGCAGGCCGAGCAGCAACAGTATCACCCGGCGCAGGCGCGATTTGCCTTCGAGCAGAACCAGCAGCGCGAACACAGGCACCAGGGCCGCGACCGAGAAACGCACCAGGCAGGCGACCCCGAGCAACACCCCGGCCGCCAGCGTCCGTTTGCGCACCAGCAGCAGGAACGCCGCCAGCACCAGCGTCGCGGCCGGCAGGTCGCTCATCAGGGTCCGGGCAAACAGGGTCACGACCGGGTACGCGAGCCAGAGCAAAGCCCAAGCCGGGTCCGCCCCGGGTTCGATTTCGTGCAGCACCCTCCGGAACAACCACGTCCCGAGCAGGGCGAGCAGCAGCCCGACCACGAAAGGCGCCCGCCACCCGAGCAGGGTGAACGGGAGCAGCAGCAGCGCGGTTCCGGGCGGGTACTTGCTGGCGATACGACCATCGTGTTCGACCGTCATGTGCGGTGCGGGAATCGGGGATTGTTCGTAGGTGATGTGCCCGGTGCGGAACAGGTACGCCTGGGTCAGGTAGGCGTCCTCATCGACAATTGCGAAGGTCCGCGGGAAGAACAGCAGGTAGGCCAGGGTCCAGATTGCCATCCCGCTGAACAACAGCCGGCTGCCGAATCGATGGTGTCCGGAGCGCAGGATTGTCACTCTGCCGATGATAGAAACGGTCTCACCGGTGTCAAGCAGGTCGGTAAACGTATTGACTTCAGCGGGCGTGTCAATACAATTGCCCGTTATGTTGACTACTTTGCGCAAACGTGTCCGGATAATCATGATCATTACGGCGGTTGCCTTCGTCGCCGGGTTCCTCCTGGGTGAAGTCTGGCGGATGGTCGGCAGCGGCGGCAGCACCGATCCCCGCAGCCGGGGCATCATCGGCAAAGTCGGCACC
The DNA here is from genome assembly GCA_965371675.1 of uncultured bacterium. Lineage (GTDB taxonomy): Bacteria > Hydrothermota > Tepidihabitantia > Tepidihabitantales > Tepidihabitantaceae > DSBX01. The sequence goes on from CBDUZK010000015.1 coordinate 6,056, forward strand.
CGGGAAATCAAGACCGACGAGTTCCGTAACGCGGTCGCCTACATCACAGACAAATACAGGAACGATAACAACCTGCGGGACCTGTCGGCGAACGACTACGCGGCAATCGAGGCCCAGTCCTGGCAGTTCCTGCTCGGCGAAATCACCTGGGGGCAATTGCTCACTGATGCCGGGGTTGGCGTGACCCAGGACGAAATCCTGGAAATCATGAAGGCCAACCCGCCGGCGGAGCTGCGCAACAACCCGGAGCTGCTTGACGAAGAAGGCAACTTCGACCAGCAGAAGTACCTCGAGGTGATGAACAACCCGCAGAACCAGATGTTCTTCCAGAGCTACTTCCAGGACCTCGCCCGGATGCTGCCCAAGGAAAAGCTGCGCATCGACATGGTCAACAGCTACCGGCCGACGAGCGGGGAGATTGCATACCGGGAGCGGGCGGAAGGCAATCAGTACCGGGTGACGTCCCTGTATTTCGGCCCGCGGGCTCTGACCGAAAAAGTCGAGCCGACCGACGACGAGGTGCAGGCCTACTACGACTCGCACCAGGACGACTTCCGCAAGGATGCGGTCCGACACCTGCGCTACATCAGTTTCCCGCGGGTGATAACACCCGACGATTCCGCGGAGGCGAAAGAGATGATCGACCGCGCGCACGTCCAGTTGCAGGGCGACGAGAGCTTCAACCTGACGATGCTGGACTTCAGCGACCTCAGGCCCGAGACGCTGTCCGCCTACTTCGCGCGCGACCGGTTCGACGCCGCGACCGACTCACTGGTCGGCACGCTCAAGATCGGCGAGCCCTCGGGTCCGTACCTGACGCCCTACGGCTGGCAGATAGTGGTCGTCGACAGCAGTACGGCCGACTCGGCCGCCATCCGTCGCATCCTCGTACGGATTACGATGAGTTCGGAGACCGTCGCCGACGTGAGAGAGAACGTGAGCGGATTCCTCGACTTCATCGACAACGCGGATTTCGACTCGCTTGCCGACACCAAGGGCTTCAAAGTGCTGCAGGCCCGGCCGATGGTCGGCGATGAACCGCAGCTTGCCGGGTTCGACCTCGTCAACCCGCAGCGCCTCATCGACTGGGCGCTGAAGGCGGAGGCGGGTGACATCATGCCCGACCCGGCGCGCGGCCGGGACGGCTACTACGTATTTCAGCTCGACAAGTACGAGCCCTCCGTGCTCCAGGAGTACGAACAGGTCAAGAAACAGGTGTCCTGGCGCGTGAAGCAGGCGCAGGAGAAGGAAATCTGGCTTTCGCTGGCGCGTGGAGTGCGGGAACAAACCCGGTCCGGGACGCCGCTCGACAGCTTCGCCGGTGAAGGGTCGAAGTACGAGCTCCTGAGCGAGAGTTTCGGCGGCATCACCGATTGCCGCCGCCGCAAAGGACCGGAGTTCGCCGGGGCGGTGCTCGCGCTCGAACCCGGCCAGACGTCGGGTGTCGTCGAGACCAACTGGGGCGCGTTTATCATCCGGCTCGACGGCCGCCAGAGCAACGGGTCGTTCGACCCGGGCGAGTACGCACAGGAGCGCCAGCAGCAGGTTTCGCAGGAACTGATGAAGGAATTGCTGGAAACCCCGGAAGTCGAGGACTACCGGGACCCGTTCTCGTACTGAGAGCGGTTGACAGAACGACCGGTGACGGTAGATTTACACCTGAGTGGTGGGCCCCATCGTCTAGTGGTCCAGGACATCACTCTTTCAAGGTGAAGACACGGGTTCGATTCCCGTTGGGGCCGGAGATTGCGGGAATAGCTCAGTTGGTAGAGCACCACCTTGCCAAGGTGGGGGTCGCGAGTTCGAATCTCGTTTCCCGCTTTTTTGATGGCGGCATAGCCAAGTAGCAAGGCAGCGGTCTGCAAAATCGCCATCCCGGGTGCAACTCCCGGTGCCGCCTCTCCCTCCAGTTTCGAATGCCGAAGCCCGAGTAACGAATTCCGCCTCCGCAGTTTGGCATTTGGGCATTGGCATTTGGGTTTTGATGTTCTCGTGTCTTTGTGGTAGAATCTGCCCGCCGGGATGGCGAAATTGGCAGACGCACGGGACTTAAAATCCCCAGGTTCCATGAACCGTGCCGGTTCAAGTCCGGCTCCCGGCAGTTCGCGCCGCGGGCGTGATGCTTGAAGCCGCGGTCCTCACCGGCTACTATAGACGTGTTCGGTGTTGCGTATTGCGACGGGCCGTTAGCTCAGTTGGCAGAGCACCTGATTTTTAATCCGGTGGCCGCAGGTTCGAATCCTGCACGGCCCATGAGCTAAGTCTTTCAACGTAGGGTCGATACAGCAGAGCGTTCTTGGGCCGTCTTCTCACGACCCCCCCCGGAGAGGCGGCCCAAACGCGTCCCATCAACCTGTTTAGACGGCACTCTTCGTACGCTAATGCAGGCTGACTACAGGATCAGGCAGAGCGTTCCCTTCTCCGTTTCCCTGGTATGCCATGGACTTCATCAACTCGCTCTGCGTGGTGTCGGAGTCAGGGGTCGACACCATTGAGCCGTTCGCCCAGGAGTTCTCTGGCCGGGATTCGTGTTGCTTGCTCTCACCGGTCAGCGCGCCGTTCGGTTGTGAAGCGCCCTGATAGACAACGCAGCGTCAATAATCTCCTCTCAGGTGCCAACTTGCTGTCGACCACCGAACTCATATAAAATAGGAGATGTGACGCAGAACGAGAACGCCGCCGCGACCCAAGCGGCCCGTGAGCGGAAACAAAAGAAAACGCCGCCTCGGTGGGTTAATAGCCCTTGGGGGCATTGCTATCGCCGCCCTCGGACTGATTGGCATGTCGTTCGGACCCCTCGATTGGGGAAGTGTTTTCTTTGCCTTTACCGGACTGGCAATTGCCCTTTACGGTTATGTGACGCTACAGAAGACGAAAGTCCGAGCCTAATCCAGTCTTCTGAGTCCGGGGCCATACCCCGTAGTTTCGCCGGGCGAATCGGCCGTCGTCATTCTTGCCTGCCGCCAATTACAGGGTTCGCTGGCCCTCACCAGACACCGAGAACGCCGTTCCCTAGGATACCCCGCCAACATCAGGAACGACAGCGCGAGCTAGGCTTGAAGCCATGAAGGTGGCCAGACCCACCCGTCTACGGTACGGTTCAGTTAGGCTCGACTCCCGGCCTGCAGGCGGTAAGCGCTTCCGGATTCAAGACCATATCGGCGAGGTCTTCCTCGATTCTCCTGCGGGCGGCCTCGCTACGCTTGAGGCCAGTCTTCCTGAAAGCTTCATTGGGTTCGAGGACGAGCGAGAAAGACACTTCCGCGTGGAAAAGTAGCTTCCGCTCCGCAGATACGTACTGCACCGGAGCTACCATGACGGTGGCGATGTTGTAGCCGAACATCATCCCCTGTTTTCCTGCGACGACTATGCGCGCCGGGTACTCGTCCATGTCGTAGTATGCGGGATCGGGCGGGGTGAACTCGGGTTCGCCCTGCGCGGAAACAGGCTTCGGTTTCTGAACCGGGAACACGAGGTAGGAGCCTTCTATCAGCTCGGTTTCAAAACTTTCCAACCGTACGCCTACGACTTCCATTCCCTGGGGAACGACCAGTCTGGCCGCGGCGATCGGCAGGCTGGGAGCCCCGACCTCCCATGTCATACCGCGGCTCGGAAGGCTCACGACTGTCATTCCGTTCATCTCGCCAAGCACAAGGTCCGTCTTGTCAAACGTCAGCGTGCCGTCCACGGGCACTCCCGAGGCGCACGCCACCAACAGAACGAGCAAACTCGACGTCCATTTCACATTCATGGTTCTAGTCCTTTCTTGTCTTGACGAGCTTCAAAGAGTTGGTTCCGGCCAATGAGGACACCCGGGCGTAGTAGACGCCGGGTGGAGCAAGTTGTCCGTCGTCAGCCCGGCCGTCCCACACAACAGTAACGTACCCGGCACGTCGCTGTCCGTCGGTGAGCCTGCGTACCAGCCTGCCGGCCTGGTTGAAGATTCCAAGCGAAACATATCCATCGCAAGGCAGTGATAATCGCAGTCGCGTCGCCCGGGCGAAATGGGTCGGGCCAGACAGCAGCGAACCGCTGGCGGTTTCCGACGGACCCCGTTCCTGATTGACCCCGCCCTGCGATCGCATCCAGACGTTCATCGCCGGTTCGCCGAACAGGTTGAAGGTGTACATACACCAACGGTAGGCCATATCCGACCGCGCTTGGGTTACCAGCTCTGATTTGCCGAGCGCGAAGTCCTCAAGGCTTCCATTTCCGGCGTGATTGAACAGCTTGCGGACCACCCATTCGACAAAGAGCGCAGATAGTGTGTGTTGCGGGTTTGCGCCCGGGTTGTACCAGCCGAAGCGGGAGTTGGTCATGGCCGCGATACCACCATGGACGGCGTTCATGAAGTGCTCGGTGAAACAGTCTGACGAATCGAAGCCGCCGATGAGGCAGGCAATGGATACAAGAACTGTGTAGTCAGTACCGTTGGCCAGCGCGTCCATATCGCTGCTGTAGAGATTCCAGTGGTGGTTTGTGTGGCCGCAGCCAAGAACAGAGATGTTGCCGTGGTCGACGTGGAGCCAGATATGCCGGCCCGCGTTCAAATGGGCTAGAACCGCGTCCCGGTGGTTGCCGGAGTGGGTGTCGTAGACTTTGGAGCAGGGTCGCATCTGTGACGGGATGTAGTTTGTCTCGTAGAAGTCCATCGTGGTCTGTCCATACGTGCTCGCGTCGAGGTCGAAGCCGCCGAGCAGGACGTCGAGCAGATACGGATCGGTCGAGTCGGAACTGTAGGTTGTGAACTTGGTGGCGAAACGGATGGCTTCGGTGGTGGTCGAAACCGGGGCGCGGCCGACATAGACATCCGGGTACATGTCGACATTGTCGGTCGACTCGCCGAAGATGTTGTCGCCGTCCGCATCCCAGGTTCCATCGAGGTCGGAGTAATACAGGTCGCACGGCAGGTACCCGGTGGTGCTGTTTACCCGGCCGTAGGCGTAACGGCAGGGAACTCGGCTGACGTCGCCTCCCAGCAATATGTGGGTTGTGGACCAATTGTCAGCCGCGTGCTTGATGAAGTTGCGGATTTTCTCCGGGTTGTCGCGGCCCGGGAACGAGGAGTAGATGTTTTCGACCGTGACAACCGTATCGTTGAGCCCGAGGTGAGTTTCGATGAATGCGCAGAGCGGGTTGAAATGAGACGCCAGCGAAGCGGCTGTGATGACGACATGATCGTAATCGCCACCGCCACCTCCACCCCAGGTCCAGGAACGGATGTACCGGTTGTTCGTCTCACACGACTCCGGGACCGCGTTCGTCGAGTCGGCGAAGGTCATCAAAGAGTGATTGCCCGAGCCGACCAGGCGCGGATGGTCGTCAATCGAGACGTACCAGCCCGGGTCGAGTGGCGGGTCGACGTACCAGCCGGCGAAGGGTACGCCGTCCTCGTAGAGGTAGATATAGAAACGCTGGGTGGTTGCCGCGCCGCCTTGGTTGATGACCGCCCAGTCGATGAATGTGGTGTCGGGGGAGGCGTTGAGCTGACCCGGGACCTGGTGTGTGCCCCGGATGTTGGATGGTACGATCGGGAAGTCCCAGCCGCTGGGCGTGAATGGTGCGAGGTCGGCCAAGCCGGACTGCGTGTACTTGCGCAGCACTACATCGTCGAGGTACACCCCTTCGTACTGGTCCGAGACATCCGACTCGAAATAGAATCCGATCCAGACCGAGTCTTCGCCGCAGACCGTGTCCATGTCGAACGTCTGAGACCGCCAACTGCCCAGGTTGCCGCTGACCGACTGGCCGTAGAAGTTCAGGCCGTTCGTAGACCAACCCCAGAACAGGTAATCGTAGCCGGCCTCGGTGACAACCCATCGATAGAAGTTCAGGTCGGCCCGGGTCGCGCCTGCGAGGCTGAAAGGCCCGTAGATCATCCAAGATGCGGCATCCGGCGGGTAAGGTCCCGGGGGAGAAACCGAACTTCCGACGCAGTATCCGCTCCAACTCCCACCGTTGTGGCGGTACGTTTCATCGTCCCAGGTCGGGGTGCCGTGGAGTTGCCACTCATTCGGGAACGCGCCTTCGAAGTTCTCGGTTTTGATGTTGACCCAACCGTCTTCTTCCGGCGGACCGGCCGTGCGTGCCGTCGGTTTCTCATTCGGCGGCAACGGCACAACCGGCTCGTCATGTCTCAGGATTTCCTGGGCCGGGATCACATCAGCGGAAACCGATTTGTGTTCGGGGGTTGCTGGCTCGGCGATGGGGACTCCTGGTAATGGTTCAGCTCGTATGACGAGTTGTTGCCCTGCTGTCGAAATCCCGGCCAGCATGACGAGCCATACTACATAACGCATATGCTCTCCTTCCAGCGCAGTCCTGTTTGAGTTTCAGGATGTCCCGGGGTTGTTGATGCTGAACCGATCACCGGCACCATGCAAGAAACCGAAATCCATCCCATTGCATGCATCATAGAGTCTCGATGCGGCCTGTCAACCCGCCGAAGAAACACAGACTGCCGTGTTACCGACAGACTCCCTGTTTCCGTCCAGTAGGCAGCTGTTCGTAAATCGTTCCGTCCCGGAACCGGGCCACGGGCGCGAGGCCGAGTCGTCCCACCAGTTCCCGTTCGCTCGGCAGGTACCAGCGGCGGCTTGCTTCCTTTGCGACGTAGACCAGTGTTGCCTCGCCACGGTCCAGGGCGGCACGCAGCGAGTCCATCTGCGCGAGGAAATCCGGGTTCGGGCGGCCGGTATGGTGGTCCACGGCCGGGGGGACCGAGAACGCGGGCCGGCCGGTGATGAGGTAGATGCCCTCCGGCACGTTCGAATACACCGTGATGCTGTCCGGAACCAGGTCGACCGCGGCCAGCACCTCCGAATCGCTCCACTGCGCGCTGGTGTACCACGCCCCGTCCTGGGCCCGGCGCGCCAGCCAGGTCCCGGCCTGCACCACCCACAGCCCCAGCCACCCGACCGCGAGCAGAGCCAGCGCAACCCGGATGAAACGAGGTGACGCAAGCCGCTGCCAGGCCGCGTGCCCGAGCCAGACCGCGAGCACGATTGCGACCGGGAGCAGCGGCGACAACATCCGGCTGTCCAATGGGATGAACGCATCTAGGAACGTGATTGATGCCACGACAGTCAGCGGAAACAGGGGCAGGAACAAGGCCGCGGCGCGCGGAACCGGTCGGGTAGCTTCCCCGGGTCCGCGTGAACGCAACCGGCTGATGAGCAACGCGGATAGCACTAGTACCGTCGCGACCAGGGCCGCGTACTTCACCGGCCCGGGTGCGGAGAACGTCACCAGCCAGCTCGCAAACGTATCCAGCGCGGTGAGCAGCTTCCATCCCGGCACCGGGTGGAACAGTACGGCCCGGCTCGTCGCTGAGCCGGCTACGACCGCGTTGCGGACAAGCCAGAGCACGAGCGGTGCGGTCGCAAACAGCAGGAATATGCCGGAGTCGAACAACCTTCTGCGCGGCGCGGCGGTCCGACGCCCCAGCAGGACGATGATGCCGACCGGTAACAGGGCGATACCGCCGTACCGGGCGATGCATGCGAGACCGCAGACCAAAGCCCCGGCCAGCAGCACCCGGAACCTACCCGCATGCCGATACCGGTCGACCAGCAGCAGAGACAGGAGCGCAAGGATGGTGAACAGACCTTCCGACTGGGCCCACGACTGCGTCTCCAGCAGCGAAGCCGAGCACAGGGCGAGCAAACCGCCCAGCAGCGCCGCGGTACGGGAGCCGGTGTACTGCCGTACCATCATCCCGACCACGAACACCGTGCCTCCGAAACAGAGCGCCCCCGGCCACCGGCTTGCCTCGGACAGCGCGGTCCCGGCCAGCCCGGCCAGCGCGAGCACGATGGGATAGAGCGGGGGCCAGAGCACCAGCGGCGTGAAGGTCCCGTCGGCCGCGTGCATGACCAGGCCATTACCGGCGAGCAAGTTCCGCGCCGCGGCGAAATAGTCGGCGCTGTCCGGCATCAGGCCGATGCCTTCGGATGTGGCGACAAGCATCGCCGCGACCCCGACGAGACCGACTGTTGCCAGCGCGCTGACGTCGATGATGTCCTGCCGCCGGGCCCGAGCCAAAGGAATCGGGTCAGTCATGACTCCAGACAGTAGGGCAGCGCGGCTGGTCAGTCAAACCGGGAGGAAACACAGGAGTTTTACCACAAAGACACCAAGCGCACCAAGTAGGCAAGAGGCAAATGTCCAAAACCCAATGACCAAAGCCGAGAGGTGAATGTCGAAGCGCGGATTCGGCATTCATACTTCGGCAATCGGAATTGGTTTGACACCCGGACACCTGCTACTATCCTCCCGACAATGACTCGGGATTTCTAGGCAGGACGAGAGGAGGATGCATATGAAAAAGAAAGCTGATGCGGTGTTCCAGGGTGGCGGGGTCCGGGGAATGGCGTTTGTCGGGGCGGTTACCGAAGTCATGAAGGATTACGAGTTCGTCAACCTGGCCGGCACATCGGCCGGGGCGATTGTCGCCGGCCTGCTGGCCGTCGGCTATACGCCCGCCGAAGTCGAGTATGAACTCACCCGGCTGAAGTACCCGCGGTTCAAAGACCAGGACTGGATGGACCGACTCGGAGCAGGAGGCAAGGCGCTGAGCGTTGTGACCCAGTTCGGAATCTACGAAGGCAACTACTTTGAGAACTGGTTCCATGGCCTGCTCGAAAAGAAGGGCAAGACCGAATTCGGACACGTGAAGACCGACGATACGCGCGAAGAGTACCGGTACAAGGTGCAGATGATTGCCTCCGACCTGAGCGCCGGGAAGATGCTCGTGCTGCCCACCGGCCTGGACGACCTGGGCATTGACCCGGATACGTTCTCGATTGCCCGGGCGGTGCGGATGAGCATGAGCATCCCGATCTTCTTCGAGCCGGTTTCATTGAAAGACTCGAACGGCAGGAAACATACCATCCTGGACGGTGGCGTGCTCAGCAACTACCCGGTCTGGCTGCTCGACGACGGCACGAGCGACCCGCCGTGGCCGACGTTCGGGTTCAAACTGCTCAGTTCCGCGGCGCGGAAACTGGAAGCAGGGCAGCCGAGGGAGACCGGGAACATCGTCGCGTACCTCCGGGCAATCTGGGATACGATGTTCAGCGCGGTGGACCGCCACCACATCTCGGTCTCGAAAGGTGATTACGCCCGCACAATCGGTATATCGACCGAGGTGGAGGTCGATGGTGTCAAGAAAGACATCACCACTACCGACTTCGATGTCACGAAAGCCGAAAACGAGGCGTTGCGCAACAACGGCACCCGCGCGGCCGAGAAGTTCCTCAAGAACTGGGATTTCGAGGACTGGAAGGAGAAGTACCGGGCATAGGACAGGGCGTGCCCGCGTGAAGCAGGTGTCGCACGAAAGACAAGAAGGAGGCTGACACAATGGCAATGGGCTTCGCAGGCAATCTAGAATCTAGAATCCGCGTGGTTATCCCCCTGTCCCTCTCCTCAAAGCTACAATCTGAAATCTAGAATGCGGCCCGGTATCATGGGCCAAAGCTCGACACGGAACATTCCTACGGCTACCCGGGCTTGGGTCAACTCGCAGGTTGCGGAACGGACCAAGGAGTAATCGGCCGGCACGAGGCGCCGGCCGGTTGACAGCCGGACATCTGCTTGACTACTTCGTGCGAGTTTCTACACTAGCTCGTGCTCAAGGCCAAGCGAGCTCCGCGCAAGCCCATGCCAGTCTCGGTTTCGAGCGATAATCCGCTCGGGATTGACCTGTCGCCGGAGACAATACTCGTCGGCGACTCACCCCAAGGTAAAAGGCGCAGACGATTGCCACTCCGCCTGGTATGGTCCAGCAAGCGTCACAGCATCCTGCTCTACCACGCGAACAGCCTTACGATGATGGATCGGATTCACAAAGCATACCCCAACGGGTTCGTGGATGTGATCTTCGCAGACCCGCCCTACTTCCTTAGTAACGGCGGGATCACATGCCACGCAGGGAAAATGGTGAAGGTAGACAAGGGCGAATGGGACAAGAGCATGGGACCGCGTCGCAACCACGAGTTCAACTTCGATTGGCTCATGCGCTGCCAGAGGGTCCTCAAGCCAAACGGTACGATATGGGTATCCGGCACTTCACATGCAATCCACTCTGTTGGTTTCGCGATGCAGGAACTGGGCTACAAGATTCTGAACGACGTCACCTGGGTAAAGCCGAACCCCCCGCCGAACCTTTCGTGTCGCTATCTGACACACGCAACCGAGACGATCATATGGGCCGCCAAGTCCGCGAAGAGCAAACACTACTACGACTACGCGCAGATGAAGGAGATTGCCGGCGGGAAGCAGATGAAAAGCGTCTGGGAACTACCTCCCCCGCGGCGCGAAGAAAAGAAACACGGGAAACATCCGACGCAGAAGCCCATTGCTCTGCTCAAGCGGATTCTGCTGGCCAGCACCAAACCGGGCGATCTCGTGCTTGACCCATTTGTGGGATCAGGGACGACACTGGTTGCAGCGATGACGCTGAAGAGAAGGGGTATCGGGATTGATATGGAGAAGGATTTTGTGAACCTCGCAGTCAAGCGGCTTGAGGACGCTACCGCAGAAAGCCGGCAAACGGTATTGACAGATGCTGTATAGTCGCAGAATCCCCAGGGAGCAGTTCGTTCAGGAGTTTCTGCGAACGCTCCAGCCCGGGCTTATCCCCCGGCAGGACTTCATCAAATGGGACGCCGTCCAACACGTGCTTGAGTCATCCAAAGACGCGCTGGGCTACTTCGCGACCCTCCAGGACATTCCGAAGGCCCAGCTTCTTGAGCAGGTCAGAGACGGGTTGCTGTCTGCGGACGACCCCTATGCGATTCTCAAGGCGGCTTTCGGAATACTCGGGCACACTCCCGACGTCTACGTGTCCGATCAAGACCAGATCAGCATCAAAAAAGCAACTCGGTTGATTGCCGAGGGAGACACGCGCACTGCAGAACAGTGCGCCAGGATCATCATCGAGATCGGCTTTCCCAGAATACTCGCCAGGTCGGAAGTCGCGGATGTGTTCCTTGGCGTACGCATTGGGCTTGAGTGCAACCGCCGCAAGAATGTAGGCGGCGGCCTGTTCGCGGATGCTGTCGGCATCCGGTTGCACGCGGTTGCGTCCAAAATCAAGAAAGACTACGCCGGGATACGCCTGGAGAAGGAACTAAGGATAGGCTATGGCGACGCGCTGTCCAAGAGGGTAGACTACGCCCTCTTGCAGGGATCACGGCCCGTTATCGGGTTCGAGATCAACTTCTATACTACGACCGGGTCAAAGCCGACCGAGATCAAACGTTCCTACGGCAACGTCACAAAGGGTTTGGCTTCCGCAGGTGTCGAACTCGTCTGGGTGACTGACGGGGCCGGCTACAACAAGATGAAGCGCAGCCTTGGTGACGCTTTCACAATCCTGCCAAACGTCTACAACCTTCATATGGTGGAAGAGTACTTAGAGGATGACCTGCGCAAACACCTGGGTTGAAGGGACACAGGTTGGGGCGACACAATGTCTGACCCGGTGCCGACTCCGCAGATGTGTCCGACCAGCCGCGACCCGCAACCAAGAACTGCCCGTCGACGTCGAAGCGGTGATGGAAGCACAGGAACCCCATGAACTTGCCGAAGGCACCCATGTACCGTTCGGCACAGGCCTCCGCTTGACACAGCCCGCTACTGCGTCTATTCTCGCCCCGATATGGGACCGCAGTGTGCAACAGCTAAAACAGATGACTTCGGTGGGGTAGCGGACTCCACAGCTGAATGACGAAACGGAGGGCAAGTGTATGGTTTCCCGTCGGGGTGAAGCCGTGCTGGATGCGGAAACGCCCCAAGTTTGCCATTATGCTACGCGCGACGACTCGGAGGAGCTTCGGTTCGTGGTGCCCGATATGTTGCTTCCGGTTCTGCGAGGGTGGCACCGTGGGCGGCGCGAATCGAGACATAACAGGCGGGTCGGTTCAAACGGAATGAGACTAGCAGAGATTTTCTTGGCGCTGGAGCCAGAGGGGCTGCATGACGCGCTACAAGTTTGGTTCCGAAGGAGTTCCGAGTCGCTTCGCGGCAGGATTGCCGCAGTGCATCTGGCACGCGAGCTCCAGATTGAACAGTGGGTAGACACGAGCTTCGGGATCGCGCTCTGCCGGCGGATAGCCCAGACTGTTGCCAGATGTAGCCGCGCATATGACGCAGACGAAATCGCCACGGCCGCCTGTTCTGACGCTCCGAGTCTGGAATGCCAAGGTAGTCCTGTTCGGGACGTTGACGAATGTCGACATGTTATTCGGCTAAAACATCTGCTTGGTTCCCTTGGTCTCTCCCCGCCCCGAAAACATGCCGCAAGCGACAGTTACTATGTGCGTGTTCTGAAGAGGCGGTTGCGAGCAGCGCAACCCAAGGTCGGACGGGAAACGGCTTGGCTGACGCACGAGACGGCCCGCTTGACACAGTGTCAGGACGCTCGGGAAGTCTGCGATTTACTGGGAATGCCATTTCGCGCCGAGAAGCGGTATGTCGAGCTGTCTCTTGAAGACACGGGGGACAAAAGCAGACCCACAGTTTATGATGGAGATTTGGGGCGGCAGTTTAGTCCGTGTTGCGACGGTGACGGCTGGGGATGCACTGTCGTCGCCTGCACGTTCGTAGCGGGGAATCCCGAGGCAGTTGTCAAGGCAGGTAAACGCACCGCGAAGCTAGTCAGGCTGTTCCTTCCGAGCAAGGTGGTTCGCCCTAGGGACAAACCCAAGGAGTTAAGCAAGTACTTGGACCGGGAGCTGACGCAACTGGAAGATGACGATCTACCCGCGAGAGAGGATCTCGACAAAGCTTGGACCATGAGCGACAAATGGTGGTGAAGAAAGCTTGGGGGTTTCCATGAGCACTGACGGCGAGACGGACCAGCGTATTCTTGAAGGAATGACAGTCGCTGATATTTCGAACGAGATTGCCACGTTCTTGAATGGGCAATCTACCCCGCTGTTTGCCGCCCCAAAGGGCGCCGCCAGGTCTGACGTGATAATGGAGTTCTACGAAGCGATACAGGATCGTAACGCCCGCGGCAGATTGAGACGGGCTGTGCGGGGTCTGTACAAACACGACGGGCTATTCTCTCACGGACCGTCTTTCGCGGTAGACCTTCTCAATCTGATAGGCGAGATGGCAATCGACACGCTGTCTGGTTCCCTCACCAATTGGGCAACTACGAAGTACTTGCCTATCCCCGACGAAGACACCCTGATCCGCACGGCTCTGATCAATACCTTGGTGGAATTCGACGCCCCCCAGCGGAACCTGGCTGCTGTAATCGACTACAACATGGAGACCGCTTCGTGCACCCAGACATGCCTGATGGCTGCCGTTAACCTGCTTCCCAAGCCCAGCGCTTTTGCAGGACACCTTCGGACCGCCCTCGGGGTCCGAAGGGTTCATCCAGACGTTGTCAGACTTGACACGGTCGTCGAGTTCTTCATTTCCAACCTCGGGGAGGAAAACTGGCATAGACACGGCGGCGAAGTACTTCGCGAGGTTGATTCCGAACTAGCGGGACTCCTTGATGTAATGGCAGAAGCCGACCTCAGCCCGATGTTCATGTGCGAGGACCCGAAGCAGGCCCTAGAGTTTCTTATCAGATGGCCAGACAATCATAACCAGTACGTACCCACATCGCTGCTCAAACCCCCAAAACATCAGCGGGATATGCTGTACGAGTACGCAATCAGGGAGGGGTTTCGAGAGGACATTGCTACGATAAGCCCCGTAGGTTTCGGTCCCGATCTTTCCCCGCTCGCCTCCAGAACGTGGGACGTTGTCGTATTCGACGTGGACGGGCTAGTGAAATGAGAAACAGTGACTGTCCGCATCGAGCCGACCTTCAGTCGAAGATCGACAGATTTGAGGACTACGACGACAGACATCGAGTCGTCCACGAAGTCTGGATGAGCGAACACCTCATTCAGGAAGACTGGGAGCTCAATTTCATCGTTGACTTCCATCAGCTCTATCGCGTTGCTTACCCTAGGGTCGTTGACATCGACGTCACGGTCGTCGACGGAAGGATGCGCATAGCCGTAAAGTCTCTGCCAAAGGAGGCACAGGCTCGCGTGTTTCGGGACAGAGTGAGAAAGGCGATTCCATTCTTTGGCACCGTACGAGTCAAACCACCTTTGCTTATCCCGCCCTACCGATTGGAGCTGGAAGCCGTCTTGCATAGCCGATACCAACAGGTCATTCGGAGTCGCGTGGCTAGTCGCATTCTCGGAATGGGCAACAAGATAACGGAGCTCCTTTCGGAGCTTCGGTCGTCTGTCGGTAAACTTGAGGCGCCTGCGCCCAAAGGGGGCGACGTAGCGGAGGAGCAGGTCAAGGAGGTCGAGAAGTTCGCCGACCTTACGCGAAGAGGTTTTTATGTGCTGTGCGCGGCCGACGCTGCCGGTACGACGACCCTGAGACGCATCTTCGATGACGGCGAGAAGAGGCACGTCCGCAAGCTGTCGAAAGAAGACACGAAGGCCATAGAGGGGCTGGAGTCAGGGGTATGGTACGAGCCACTGTGTCGCTTGAGGGACGAAAGAGAGTTCTCTAACTATGTGGACGCATACGCCATTGCGTCTGTGCTGCGACTTAACGAGAAGGCAGCGCAGGAAGACAAGAGGGTCCTCTACTTCCTGTTGTCCGACGCCCCAGCACTCCGGCAGCTCCTGCGTTCGGGAGCGGACTTCATCCGTAACCCACGCCGCAAGTGGTTCCCTGACGTGCCCCGGATTCGACACCCCCAACTCCCCAGCTTCTGCCCACAAGAAGGACTCGCGATACAACGGACCTCGTATCACTTCGAGGAAGCCGTCCGTGCCTTCGACCCAAACTGGGGTGCGTTCTATGCAAACCTGGAGCAGCGGGAACAGGAACTCGGGATTCTTGCGGGACTCTGCAAGAAGGTCAAAGCGGTGCGAAGGAAGTGCCGGCGATGTTCAGCGGAAAACGAAAGGGCTTGTGAGCAACTACGCGACGACATCGACGAGTTTCTCAAGAAAGAGCGAGACCTTGAAGGACTTGAACAGATTCTTGAGAAAGAGAAGGCATTCCAGCCGTTGCTAGAGTTCATGAAGTCTATGCAGAGGGAGGACCCCAGCAAGAAGGTCAGGGAGCTGGCGACACTCTACAATAAGATATTCGCGGAGGACTATGACGACATGCTCAAAACCCGGTTGCGCACTACTTTGGAACGATACGAATCCGAGTACCGAGACAACCTAGGGTCGATTTCGCTTGCGGCAGCAGCCACAGCTGCGACCGCACCGCACGAGGTCGTTATGTACAAGCTGCGACGCATGTACGGCATAGTCTTTGAGGTGGCATTCCATCGCAACAGACGTATCACGAACCTGCTGCGGAAGGTCCTCTCGGGGGATTCCGCAGCGCTGCAAATCGACGAGAAAGCTCAAATGGAATGGTTCCTTGACGCTTTCGGCCTGGTCGCCAGACCCACAGAAGACCCCGAGACCGCACTGCTCGCAACGATATTCCTGTACTGCTTCGGGTTCTACGTGCAGGCCGCATGGCAGGCCACCAGATGGATTAAGGAGAAAGCAGCCATTCTTGAGACGGCAGGTCTTGAGGTCGAGTTCCACTACATGTACGTCTCTGCGCTTGCTCGCGAAGCCTACGGCTTCGAGAGCAACGACAAGGCAATCGAGGTTTGTCGTTCGCTCCAACAGGAATTGACGCGGCTTTCGAAGAAGCACCCGAATGACCCCAGAATCCCTCATCTGTCGGGCAAGATTATTGGACGACTGCACGAATTCGGCAAGGACACGAGAGACGTGGTGCTTGACGAAGCTCTGGACTGTTTCCGCGACGCGCGACGCAGAGTCGACGAGAGCCCGGCAGAGCAGCGGTTCAAAATCCTCGAGCTACCCCTATTGAACAACGAACTGTACACGATTGTGTCACGTAGCCAAAAGGGAAGTGCCGATAGCGCCAGAGCTGACGAGTTGTACGCGACAATCATATCTCATCCCAAACTTGAGAAGAGCCAGCATCTCGAGACGCTTGCGAGCTATGAGCACGCCATGTTTCTTCATGTGAGCGAGCCCTCGGAACAGGAAACTTGGCTGGGCAAAGCCATACAGCGCATGCGAACGGCGCTGAGGCAAGCGGAGGTGCAGTACGTCGACGAGCAACAGGTGAAAACATTCACCCGCAAGTACGACCGGTGGCGCAAGGAATACACCGCTAGGTTTGGCAAGCGCCTCAGCATAGAGCACAGCCCAGACGAGATGCCCCGACTAGGCTAGCGGCATGTTCCGACGGGGGCTGGGTCACCCGTCACAATCTTCGATGGCGGTGGCAACCCCGGTCGTTCGGGTGCGAACTCCACCGACGGCATACGGCAAGCCAGACTGAAGGACATGACCTAATCCGGTTCCGCAGCCTTGTCTGCTTGACTGCCCTTCGATTCCAGACTGGTGATCTCGGGCCGCGATAGCGGCTGATTTCCGACTGCCTACCCCACCCCCTACCGCATTCCCCGAGCGGCCCCGGTAGCGGCCCCCCTAGCCGCTAGGGGGATAGCTACCCCAATGGCCATCCCAGCCACTACCCTAGCCGCTAGGGTAGCCGAC
>CBDUZK010000016.1:0-21857 GCA_965371675.1 uncultured bacterium
GTCCACCGATGCCGCGTGCCGCCGGGTCACGGTGGGCGGGCAGGTGCTGGACTCCTCCGAAACCCTGCTGTCAATCACGGCCGACGCCCAGTACGAATACGCTGTGGCCTCGGACGGCAGGGGATTCCTCGCAGTGTGGACCAGCAAGGGCCATATCAGTTGCTCTCTGCCCCAAATCCACGGCGTCTGCTTCTCGGCCGCCGGGCCGACGTCGAACCCGTTCACACTGGGCGGCCAGGGCGCATTTCGCCCGGAGGTTGCGTACGGCGGCGGCTGCTACCTGGTTTGTTGGGAAACTCCGGACCGTGACGTGTATGCTTCCCGGGTGAGCCCGGCCGGGCTGGTCCTGGACTCGGTGCCGATTCCGGTAGAGGTGGACAGTGAACTGGCTTCGAGTCGGCTGGACATAGGCTACATGGACAGCGTGTTCGCTGTCGTGTGGTACTGCGGAGTCAAGGCTGTCGGGGCGAGGATAACTCCCGCCGGGGTACTGCTGGACACTGTACCCAGGATTCTCGAGTTCCCGGACGACAACGAGCGCAACCAGCAGATAGCAAGCAATGGCAGGGAGTTCCTCGTGACCCGGACACGCCGGAACGCCGGCAGCTTCAGCGCCGTGCGTCTCGACCGCAACCTGGATTTCCTGGATACCGTTGCCCTGCGGTTCGGCGACGCCCGGTCCGGCAGTTCGGTGCCGCTCGTCGCATACGGCGCCGGCGCATACCTCGTCACCGACGACCGGAGCGTCCGGTCGTGGCTGTTGTCGGACGACGGCAGCCTGCTGGATACGCTGCCGCTGGGAGGCTCCCATGTCGGCAGGGGGCCCACCCTCGTTTTCGACGGCACCAACTTCCTTCTCGTGGCGCGTGAGCACGCGGGAATACAGACCGCGTACAGCCCGCGCGTCCACGGCTACAGAATCTCACCGGACGGACGGGTCATCGATTCCATCCCGCTCGTACTCGTATACCGCCCGGATTCCGCCATTGTCATGGACCCGGCCCTCGCGGCAGACGGCACGGGGATGTTGGCACTCGTGCTGGGAATCCTGGAACCGCGGCCATGGGTGACCTGGCGTGCCCACGCCGCAGTCTTCCCCGCGATTGTCGGACTTGCCGACCACCCGGCTGCGCCAATCCCCTCTCGCCTCTCCCCCACAGTCATCCGAGCCGTGCTGCACATGCCGGAGACGGGAATGACCAATGCCCGATATCCAATGACCCTGCTCGACATCTCCGGTCGGGAGGTGGCAAAGCTGCACCCGGGCGAAAACGACGTCCGGCATCTGAGTCCGGGCGTGTACTTTGTCCGCCCTGCAGGTACAGTCCCAGCCTCCGGCATCCCAGGGGACAGTCCCTTCCGGGCGAAGGTCATCCTCGCCCGCTGACGGCCTAAGACTGCCACGGGCTTCACAGCCCTCGCAGTGACGGGTCCTTCCTGCCCTCATTCCTCCGTCCTCTCACTTCACTCCTCTATCTTCAATCCTCTTCTCTTGGCGGTCTTCGCGCCTGTCTTGACTCCGGCAGGATTCCGTCTAGGCTCACCTGCTATGGCAGACGAAGAGAAGACACACATTCTCGTCCTCGAGGACGAACCCGCAATCCTGTTGCTGATTACCGAAATCCTGGAGCAGGCCGGGTACAGTGTAACCGGTGTGACCAAGGGCATAGACATGCTGAGTGCGGTGCGCCGGCAGATGCCGGACCTGATTGTCTCCGACCTGACCGTACCCGGCCTGAACGGACACCAGTCCATCGCGATGCTCCGGCGCGGCGGCTCCTATGACGGCCCGATTGTGGTGCTGTCCGGCCGGACGAGCGAGGAAGACGTGCACCTGGCGATGAAAGCCGGGGCTCAGGCCTACCTGAACAAACCGGTCCACCGGGAAAAGCTGCTCGCCGTGGTCACGGAGCAGCTCGCACCGGACCCGTCCCGTCCGCACGTCCTGGTCGTGGAGGACGAGCCGGCCACCTCGGCGCTGATCAAGGAAATCCTGACCGGCGGCGGCTACCGTGTGACCGCGGTCAGCGACGGCACGGCCGCGCTTGAGAAGGCCCGGGCCCATCCGCCGCAGGCGATTGTAACCGACGTCGTGATACCGGGCATCGACGGGCTGGAGTTGATTACCACGCTGAAGCGCGACGCCGCGTTCCAGGCGCCAATCCTGGTGCTGTCCGCCCGCAACTCGGAGGCGGACGTAGACCGGGCAAAGGACGCGGGCGCGAACCGGTTCCTGTCCAAACCGGTGGTCGCCAAGAACCTGCTCGCGACCCTGGCCGAGATGCTGAACCCTTCGGAGGACAAGCCCCCGGAGAAGAAACCGCCCGAAGACAAGCTCGACGCGAACAAGACGTCCCCGGACGAGTAGCCCGTTCTACAATGAACCGGCCCCGCCTGCGCGGGGCCGATTGCTTTCAAGCGATGCTGCGGGCTATTCCTCGATGCCGTCGGGCGGTGCCTGCTTGACCGGGAACGCCACGTCGGTCCGCAACGACTCGGGCGGCACTTCCATCGGGCTGTTGTGATAGAACTCAACCGGTGACCCGGCGATGAACCAGCCGTTCTCCGGAATCCATTCCTGCAGCCGGGAGTAGGCCGGGCCGACCTCCGCGTACGGCCCGAGGTGCATGGTGCTCGCGACACGGAACCCGCCCCACTTCCGGATTCGGATGTCGGTCGTCGAGTCCGCCTCTGTCTTGTCCGGAACCGGTATCGATATCTCGTACCGGGTGCTGTCCGGGTCGGTCTCAGCCGGGTCGTCAAGAAACACACCGAACGGCGCTCCGACGATCGGCACCTTGTTGACCGACACCCACCTGAACAGTTCACCCAGGGCCTGTCCAGTGCCGCTGTAGTTGCCGGTGCGGCTCAGGCTGACAACGGTCCATTCGGGCAGCAGTTTCACCACCACGTCCGCTTCGTCCACCGGAACTTCCTCCTCGGCCGGTGCCGCCGCGACCAGCAGCGCGAGCCCCAGCAGTATCATACTCAGTGCTTTCACATCTTCCTCCTTTTCAGTCGTCCGAGCCCGGCTCCCGGCGCGATTCCTTCTTGCGAGCGTGGAGCCGCTTGTCCCGGAGCATCTTCTCTTTCGCCCGTCTCGAACGCCGCCGCTTCTGCTTGCGCAGCTTCGCGACCCGCGCCATCTCCGCGGTCCGGCGTTTCAGCACCTGGGCCTCGACCTTGTCGGCCAGCACCTGTCGCGCCCGGTACCGGTTCATCGCCTGCGACCGCTCCTCCTGCATCTTGACCTCGATGCCGGTCGGCTCGTGCCGCAGGTAGACGCAGGTGTTCAGCTTGTTCACGCTCTGCCCGCCCGGCCCGGACGAACGGACAAACTTCTCGAACAGGTCTTCCTCGCGCACTCCCAGTTCTTCAAGTCGTCGTTCGAGCGCGCGCTCTTTCTCCCGGCTCACGCCGAACTTCATGTCCACGCCTCCGGCACACCATCGGCGTCATCCCCGGCGTGTCGCTCCGCCCGCAGCCGGGCGATTTCCTCCTCGATGCCCTTCAGTCCCTGCGCCAGGTCCCGGGCCCGGTTCAGGTCAAACCCGGTCCTTGCTTGCTCGTACCGGGATTGCGTTTCCGCCAGCCGGCGTTCGAGCACCGCCATCCGCTCGTCAACCTTCGGCTTCCGGCTCTTGGTCTGAAATCTGTGTTTATCCGTGTTTATCCGTGGTTTCACTCTCTGCGTCGGAGTAGCGCGGGCCGGCTTCGAGCGTTGCTGCGCGTAGCTGTAATTGCCCGGGAACAACTCGACCCGACCGCCCTCGACCCGGACTGTCTTGTCCGCCAGCCGGTCGAGCATGAACCGGTCGTGCGCGGCGAACACCACGGTGCGCTCGTACCGCTCGATGGCATCGAAGAGCACCTCGCGGGACCGGATGTCGAGATGGTTGGTCGGTTCATCCAGCACCAGCAGGTTCGACGGCCGCACCAGCACCTCGATGATTGCCAGCCGGCTGCGCTCGCCCCCGGACAACACGCCTACCCTCTTCTCAATCGCGTCGCCCCGGAACAGGAACGTACCCAGGATGCCCTTGAGCTGGCTCTCCGTATACCCGACCGCGACCCGCGCCACGGTCTCGAACACGGTCAGCTCCTCGTCCAGTTCGTCCTCCGCGCCCTGCTCGTAGTAGGCCACACTGGTCTTCGCGCTCCACCACACCTGTCCCTCGGTCGGCTCCAGCCGCCGCGCGATGATCCGCAGGAGCGTCGTCTTGCCCGCCCCGTTCTGCCCGAACAGGCCGATGCGCTCACCGCCCTTGACCGACAGGTCGGCGTCACGGAACACGCCGGTGGACCCGAACCGCATGCCGACGCCTTTCAGTTGGAACGCGCGGCCGTGCGCCTGGTCCGCCTCCGGGAACCGGAACCGGACAACCTGCTCGTCGCGCACCGACTGGACCAGTTCCAGTTTGTCGAGCATCTTCCGCCGGCTCATCGCCCGCTTCGCCGTATCCTTGCGGCCCTTGAACTGTGCGATGAACTTCTCGGTGCGCTTGATCAACGCCTGCTGCTCCTCGTACTTCTTGTGCTGCTGGGCCTCGCGGCGCTCGCGACCTGCCAGGTAGTCCGAGTAGTTGCCGGGCAGCGTCAGGACCCGGTTCCCCTCGATTGCCCATATCCGGTCAACCAGCCCGTCCAGCAGATACCGGTCGTGCGCAATCATCACGAACGCGCCGCCGAACCCGCGCAGGTATTCCTGCAGCCATTCAATCGAGTGGATGTCGAGGTAATTGGTCGGCTCGTCGAGCAGGAGCAGGTCCGGGTTCTGCAGCAGCATCCGCGCGAGCGTGAGCCGGACCTGGAACCCGCCGCTCCGGCTGCGCACGCTCTTGTCGAAATCCTCCTCCTTGAACCCGAGTTCGATAAGCACCTTCTGGGCTCGGGCCTCGCAACCATGGGCCTCGCCGTCGTACTGCTGCTGCAGGGTCCCGTACCGCCGGAGCAGCAGGTCAAGCCGGCGCGGGTCCAGTTCCGGGCAGCTCATCTCATCCTCGCACTCAAGCATCCGGCGATGGACGTCATCCAGGTGCCCGAACGCCAGCAGCACTTCCTCCAGCACCGTGCCGTCGCTGACCAGGGCCCCGGTCTGGGGCAGGTATGCGATCCGGATGCCCCGGCCCACCTGAACCCGGCCCCGGGTCGGCTCCAGTTCCCGGACGATCATCCGCAGGATTGTGGACTTGCCGCTGCCGTTCGAACCGACCAGCCCGACCCGGGCGCGCGGCTCAAGCCGCAGGTTGACGTCGTTGTACAATTCCTGCGCGCCGAACTCGACACCGACATTGGTCAGCGTGATCACGCCACTAAGCTAGGGAAATGAACGCCGGAATCAAGCGCGACGGGCGGCCTTCGCAACGGCCGCCCGTCGCATGGAAGGTACTTACTGCACCAGGACCAGTCGACGCGACACGGTCCGATCCGCGCTCAACCGGCAGTAGTAGACACCGTTCGCCAGCAACCGACCCGCATCATCACGGCCGTCCCAGCGGACCGAATACTCACCGGCCTCAGAAACACCGTCGGCCAGGATCCGGACCAGCCGGCCGGTCACGTCAAGCACGACCACGCTCGCCCGACCTTGGTGACCGATTGCGTAGCGCACCGTCATGCCGCCCTTTGCCGGGTTCGGCCCCACGTCCACGATGCCGGTCGCAAACCGCTGCCCCGGCCCGGACCCGATGCCGCTGCCGGTAACGACTACGTCCTCGAGTGGCCCGTGGTTGTTCCAGTCCCAGGCCGCATTGTGCCCGCGCACGCGGTACCAGTACGTCCCCGGCGTCTTGCCGGTCACCTCGAACAGGGTGTCGGTGACCGCCGAGTCGAGCACCGCCTGGTTCGCGAACACCGACACCGGGTGAACGTCATCGACGTACGCCCCGGTGTGCAACGTGTTGTCATCGGTCATCGACCTCATCCGGATGTACACCGACCGGCCGGCCCACGGTTCAAGGCTGAACGCTTCACGGCGCCAGCCACCCGAGTTTCCGTCGTACCGGTCGTGAAGCTGGAACCACTCAAGCCCGTTCTCCGACACCTCGGTCGTGAACACGTCATACCTGGTCTCAAGGTCGAACCAGAGCCAGAACGTCACGGAATCTCCGCTCTGCACCGGGTACGGGTCCTTTGTCACCATGTAGTTGGAGATGTTGTTCGCCGAGCCGGAGAACAGGCTGTGCGTGCCCGAGTGGGCCTGAACCGTAGATATGGTGAAACCTCCGAGATTCCACAGGTCCGTGCCGGACTCGAAGTCGTCGGCCGAAACCGTCAGCCCGCTCATTTCCTCGACCTCCCACTGCAGCGGGTGGTTGTGCTCGGGCCGCACCGGGCTCCAATGCAGCGTGAAATCGCCGGTCGCAGAAGAGTCCAGTGGCGCGAGCACCGGCGGTGGCACTTCGCCCTCGAGTTCGTCGATAATCGAGTCCGCGCGCGTGAACAGGTAGAACAGACCGTCGAAGCACTCTCGTTCGATGGCATCCACCTGGCTCAGGTTCTGATAGAAACTCGTCCCGAGTTCGTAGAGGAAGCTCATACACGGGAAGCCACCGATGTTGTGCGCCCAGCCGTACATCCAGTCGGGAGTAGTTCCCGACGCCGGGTAGAGGCCGTTGATCTGCCGCGGAGAGTAGTTCCCGCCCGACAGCCGCTGCATCCGGGACGCCTGCCCCTGGCCCAGAGCGACCAGCATTGCCTCGTCATACGGGGCGGTCCCCTGCCCGAACGGCCAGAGCACAAGCTCGGAGTAGGAGTGCATCGTTACGTGGGCAACAAAGGCATGCCGCCGGTGAAGTTCGCCCAGCGCATTGCAGCAGTTGGCCCAGAGAGCGTACGGCCCCATGAACAGGTCGTCGCCGGGACGGTGGGTGGACCGCGAGCCTCGAACGAGTGAGCCCCATGCAGTGAACCTCGACGTGTCGCAAGCTCCGCCATAGTTGCGGTTCGGGTCACAACCGATGCTTCCGTCGTACGGTCTGCGGTTCCTACGCCACATCCGCTGTCCCGGGTAGTCGTAGTCGTACCCGTCCACGTTCACAATCGGGACGACCCATATCTGGTGGTTGTCGATGAAATCCTGAAACCCAGGATTGGTCGCGTAGTTACTGAGCAGGGTATCGCAGAAGTGCCGTGCCGCCTGCGGAGTCGACCATTCGCGTGAGTGGTGCATCGCATCGAGCAGCACCTCGGGCTCGTCCTCCTCGACCTGCACGTTGTCCGATATCTTCACCGCGTATATCCAGCGGCCGAGATGGGTCTGGCCGATTGAATCAAGCATGCACAGCGTCGGGTAGGTCGCGGCCCAGTTGCGCATGATGCTCACCAGCGAATCATACGAGCAGTAGAATGCGTCGAGCTCGAACTCGCCCCTGTAGGTCTCCATATCATCGTGGAGCACCCGCCACTCGAGTCCGCTGGCAGCAACCACCGACAGGTCGGCCCGGTCGAGCAGAAGATCATATGATTCGCCGAGTTCGGCGCCCGCAATATCGATGGACGTTCCTTTGAATGGGATGTGCTCGTAGAGCTCCTGGTAGTTCCGGGCCTGGACCCGGACCACGGTCATGCCCGCGTGCGCTGCCCCGGCCAGCAGCAGTACCACACACAGGGCGGGAATTGCTTTCACGTACACAGACTTCACACGACACCTCCGGTTGCTGTTGCAGAATGCGGCCCGGAACTGCTGACCGACCGACCACGCGCTCCCGGACCATTGCTTTCGTGTACCGCCCGAATCGGACATTTTACCTTGTTCACCGACACAGTCAACGCGCCACGCGGGGCCAATCGACTCCACCCCGAACGGTTCACTACTTGACACCGGGGCTATCGATGCTATAAAGCAAGTGTGAAAGAGCGGCCATACCGACGGTTCCGGTTCGGAATCCAGGACCGTATTGTCCTCTGGCTCCTGCTGCTGGGCATCATCCCGGTCGTCGCCACATCCCTGCTCGGCCACTGGGTATTGAGCACGGCAACCACCCGCGCGACCGGAAACCAGTTGCAGGCGGTGTGCGAACGGCTGGCCGGCGACGTCGACGCGGAACTCCATCGCACGGTCCGGGGCCTCGGTAATCTGAACCCGACGGTAATCCGCGGCGCCATCGCAACCGCCCCCCGGAATCAGGACAACCTGGCGACCGCACGCTATCTCAAGCGACTCAGCGCCGACTGGCCCCGGGATTCAAGCTCCCGCACCAGTCGATTCCTGTCCGGCAGCATCGCGGACGAACTGAGGCGGCTCCTCCGACTCAACCCGGTGCTCTTCGAACGACTGCTCGTGACCGATGCCCGCGGTGTCGTGCTCGGCGCAACCCACGCGACAAGCCGGCCCCACCACGCGGACGATGCGTGGTGGCGAACCACGTACAACGACGGTCGTGGTGCGACCTACCTGAGCAAGCTCTACTACTCCGAAGGCAACCACCTGCTCAATGTCGCGGTCCCGCTCTACGACTCCACCGGAACCCGTGTCATCGGCGTCATCCGCGTGCTTGCCAACCTGACCGATGTGGCCGAATCCATCGAAGACATCGAAATCGGCAGCACCGGTTTCGCCACGCTGACCTCGACCTACGGTGACGTCCTGATCTCACCGCTACCGGCCACCGGCCTGGCCAGCATCGTCACCACCGACCGGCGGCGACGCATCACCACCAGCTACCCGATCTGGTACAAAGGCCGGGGCCTGATCGCGAATACGAACGCCGTGGTCGCGGTGGCGCCGGTCGCCACCACCACCAGCCGGAGCCGCGCCAGCCTCGGCGGCTCGGGCTGGGTCGTGACGGTTGAACAGGACGTTGCTGAAATCCTCGGTCCGACCCACCAGTTCGGTCGGATCGCGGTATTCCTCATCCTGCTGATGGCCGCGCTGGTAATGGTGGTCGGGCTGTTCCAGTCCGAGCGCATTGTCCGCCCCCTGCGCGACCTGCGGGACGGCGCGCGCCTGATCGGCACCGGCCGGCTCGACCACCGCATGGACCTGCACACCGGTGACGAAATCGAGAACGTCGCGACCGAATTCAACGCGATGGCCACCCGGCTCGACGAATCCTACCGCGGCCTGGAAGCCAAAATCCGGGCCGCGACCGCGGAACTCGCTCGCGAGAAGAACTCCCTGCAGGCAATCGTCGCGGCGCTCGGTGAAGGCCTGATGGTGGTGGATACCGACCATCACATAGTACTCTGGAATCATACCGCCGAGACCATGACCGGGTTCGAAGCCAAAGAAGTCATCGGCCAATGCTGTGATGACATCCTGCAGGCGGGCTCGGACACCCACCCGGCGCTCTGCCGCGACGGCTGCCCGGCCTGTGCCGCAGTCAATGAAGGCAAACCTATCACCAGTCCCGACATGTCGTCGTGGGTCCTGCGCCGTGACGGCACAAAGCTCTACGTGACCTTCACCGCCTCGCCGCTGGTCGACAACTCCGGCCGCGCGACCGGCTGTGTCGTGGTGCTGCGCGACATCACCCGCGAGAAAGAAATCGACCAGCTCAAATCGAACATGATCTCAATCGTGTCGCACGAGTTACGCGCCCCGCTCACCCCGATCATCGGGTTCGCCGAGATGCTGCAGAACACCGACCTGTCCGAAGATAAACGCCGCCAGTTCACCGGAATCATCGTCCGCGAAGGCCGGCGCCTTGAGCAGTTGATCGACGACTTCCTGACCCTGTCGCGCATTGAGGCTGGCCGGTTCGAACTGCACCTCGAGGAAACAGACCTGCACGCGCTCGTCGAGGAGATATTCACGGTCGAACGCACTCAACACGCTGCCCACACGTTCAAGAACGACATCCCGTCCGGCTTCCCGCCAATCCGGGCCGACCGCGAGCGCATCCGGCGGGCGCTGTACAACCTCATCTCCAACGCAATCAAGTACTCACCCGACGGCGGCACGGTATGTGCATCGATCGACGACCGCGAGGACGAAGTCGACGTCGCGGTGTCGGACCAGGGCGTCGGCATCCGGCCCGAAGACATCGACAAGCTCTTCCACCGGTTCCAGCGCGTGAACCGGACCGCCACGCCTGGTGTGTCCGGCACCGGACTCGGCCTGTCCATCACCGCAAGCATCGTCCGTGAGCACGGCGGCAATGCCTGGGTCGATTCCGAATACGGCAAAGGCAGCACCTTCACCATCCGCCTGCCCAAGAACGGCCCCGCCGCTCAGGCGTCCGGCGTTGCCGGCACCTGAGCTTACGCCGAAGAACCCTCCACCGATTGACAGCCGGTGTTTCACGGCTATCTTTGCAGTCGTGGACAGGACGGAAGACACCAGCCGAAGGCGAGACGTCGCCCGGCCGGATCGCGTGAGACTAACCGACTAGCTGGAGGTCCAATGTCTGAAAGAATCGCCATCGTCGGCATCGGGGCCACGCAGTTTCGAACACTCTCGCCCGACGTCTCCTACAAGGAGATGATGTTCGAGGCTGCGACCAAGGCCTACTGCGATGCCGGGATCGACCCACGCAAAGACGTGGGCACATTCGTCACCTGCGCCGAGGACTACATCGAGGGTGTCAGCATCTTCGACGAGTACGTCCCGGACCAGCTCGGGGCCGTTCTCCGGCCGACGCAGACCATCTCCGGAGACGGGCTGCACGGAATTGGGGCCGCCTGGATGCAACTCATGACCGGCTGCTTTGAGATCGCCGTGGTCGAGGCCCACGTCAAGGCGTCGAACCTGATGACCCCGGCCGGGATCGCCGCTTGCGCCCAGGACCCGGTCTTCGTCCGACCGCTATGTTTCAACACGCTGTTCGTCGCCGGGCTCGAGATGAACCGGTACTGCCACGAAACCGGCGTGACCGCCGAGCAATGCGCCCGGGTCGCGATCAAGAACCGGGGCAACGCTCTGAACAACCCGCTCGCCGCCCGGGCGGCCGATCTCACGCTCGCCGACTTCGCACACAGCGCGCCGGTCGCCGCCCCGCTCACCGATATCGACATCGCGCATCCGGCGGACGGCGCCGTGGTCATCGTGCTCGCGACCGAGTCCCGCGCCCGCTCCCTGAACCGGGAACCGATCTGGATTTCCGGGATCGGCTGGTGCAACGGCTCGTCCGACCTCGAAGCGCGCGACTGGGCGACACCTGAGTACGTCGCCCATGCCGGTGAAATGGCCTGTCACATGGCCGGCATCAACAATCCGCGCACCGGTCTCGACTTCGCGGAAATCGACGACACCTATTCCTACAAGGAGCTGCAGCACCTGGCCGCGCTGCGCATCTGCCCGGCCGAGACGGTCGGCGAGTGGAGCGCAGGTGGCGCCACGGAGCCCGACGGCGAGTTCCCGGTCAACGTCTCCGGCGGCGCACTCGGCATGGGACACCTGCACGAGGCGATGGGTCTCGCCCGGCTCTACTGCGCGGTTGAACAGCTACGCGGCGAAGCCGGGGCAGCACAGATCCCCGAAGTCGAACGATGCCTGGTCCAGGCCTGGCGCGGCGTCCCGACCGCCAGCACGGCCGCGGCAGTGCTCGAGGTCTAAGGAGGAACCATGGGACAGAGAGTTGCGATTGTCGGCGCGGGGATGACCAAGTTCGTGCGCCGGGCGCAGGAAACCGGCAAGGAGATGGCGTTCAATGCCTCGCGCATGGCGCTCGACTCATGCGGCCTGACGCTCGACCAGGTTGACGTGGTCGCCCTCGGCACCGCTCCCGATACCTTTGACGGCGTCCACATGAAGGGCGAGTACCTCGCTGACGGCGCGGGCGCATGGGGCAAGCCCTACATGCGCGCGTACGTCGGTGGCGGAACCGGAGTCTTCTCGGTCATCCAGGGCTGGTACCACGTCGCCTCCGGGCTTGCCGACATCTGCCTCGTCGTCTGCGAGGAGAAGATGTCGACATACCAGCCCCACGCCCAGGCCGCCTTCCTGACGATCTTCGACCACACAACCGAACGCCCACTCAAGCCCAATCTCCTCTGGATCTTCGCGATGGAGATGAACCGCTACATGACCACCTACGGGCTCAAGAAGGAAGACATCGCCCTTGTGGCGGTCAAGAACAAGAACAACGCGCTCGACCACCCCTGCGCCCAGATCGCGAGCCCGGTCACGGTCGAGGACATCCTCGCGTCCGAAACCCTGGCCTGGCCGGTCCAGCGGCTCGACGTCAGCCCGGTGTCCGACGGCGCGGTCGCGCTCATCCTCGCCGGCGAGAACATCGCCCGCAAGGTCACCGACAAACCGGTCTGGATCGAGGGCACGGGCTGGTCGCTCGACACCGCCTACTGGACCAACCGCGACCTGTGCTACCCGCGCTACGTCGAGGAAGCGGCGCGCATGGCCTACAAGATGGCCGGGATCACCGATCCGCGCCACCAGATCCACATCGCGGAGCCCTACGACCCGTTCGACTACAAGGAACTGCACCACCTCGAGGGTCTGATGCTCGCGGGGCGGGGCGAAGCCCCGCAGATGACCGCGGACGGCGTCACCCAGCGCGACGGCGAACTGCCGGTCTGCCCATCCGGCGGACTGCTCGGCGTCGGCAACCCGATTGCGGCTGCCGGGCTGATGAAAGTCGCCGAGCTGTTCTGGCAGCTCCGCGGTGAGGCGGGCAAGCGCCAGGTCACACGCAAGGTCAGGCGCGGAGTCGCGCAGGCATGGGGCGACCTGATGCAGGTCGGCACTGTCCTCGTGGTCGGAATCTAGGAGACAATGATGCCAGCCAAGATGAAGAAAACAAAACCCGCCGCGCGCAAGGCCGCCGCTGCTCCGGCCCCGCTCTACCGCGGCACCGGCCTGAGCAACAAGGACTTCAAGGGCGGCAAGGTGCTGACCGAACGCTGGACCGCCGATGCCAGGTACGCATGGGACGGCGGCATTGCGATGGGCCGCTACCTCGAGGGACTCAAAGCGGGCAAGCTCCTCGGCGTCCGCTGCCACCAGTGCGGCCGCACGATGATCCCACCCCGTATGTTTTGTGAGTGGTGCTTCCGCGCGGTCGACGAGTGGGTCGAGCTCAAGACCACCGGCCGCATCAATACGTACTCACTCTGCTACGTGACTTGGGACGTCAAGCGCATCAAGAAGCCCCTGCTCCCGGCCGTCATCGAGATCGACGGCGCTTCCCCGGGAATGGGCATCATGCACCTGCTCGGTGAAGTGGACCCCAAGAAGATCCGGATCGGCATGCGCGTCAAGGCGGTCTGGAAACCGACCGCCGAGCGCGAGGGTGCCATCACCGACATCAAGTACTGGAAGCCACTCTAGGAGGTCCACATGGCGCTCAAAGACAGAATCGAACAACCTCGCCGGACCAAACCTGTGTACGGCGAATTGCCGGTCGAGAGCCTCTACACCGTCGGCGTCGCCGGCGAGAGGTTCCTCCGTGAGATCAAGGACAAGGGTCGCTTCATGGGCACCGTCTGCAAGCCCTGCGATGAGGTCTACGTTCCGGGCAAGGCGTTCTGCGAGAAGTGCCTGGCCCGGCTCGAGGACTGGGTCGAAGTCGGTCCCAAGGGCACGGTTGAAAGCTGGACCGTACTCTTCGTCGGGCTCGACGGTCGCCCCCTCAAGCAACCGGAAATCGTCGCCCTGATCAACCTCGACGGCGCAAGCACGAGCATCATCCACCGGATCGCCGGCGTCGACCCTGAGAATGTCTCCATCGGCCTGCGGGTCGCGCCCGTATTCAAGCCCAAGGCGCAGCGCGCGGGATCGGTCAATGACATCCTGCATTTCAAGCCCTCCCGGGGCCGATAGCAGGCGATTTCTGATCGTGGAGGGGCGGCTTCGCCGCCCCTCCGCTTGAAATCTCCGGCCTGACATATATCATTGCTATCGATTGAATAGAGTACAGGAAAAGGAACGCCGCCCGAGTTGCCGGGTGGCTCGAACCGGAGGAAACACATGAATCAGTGCCCCTTCTGCGACATCGTCGCCGGCAAGGTCCCGGCCCGCAAGGTCTACGAAGACGACAACACCCTGGTAATCCACGACCTCTACCCGATAACACCCGGCCACATACTCGTGCTCACCAAGAAGCACTTCCCGCTCCTCACCGACATCGAGCCGTCCGACTGGTCCAAGGTTACCATGCCCTTCTTCAAGACGGTCTACGCCATGGCCCGCAAGATGAAGCGCGGCCTCAGCTGTGACGACGTCACGTTCCTCCTGCGCGGCCGGCGCATCCCGCACCTCCACATGCACCTGATTCCCGGCAACCGGGACAAACCGAACCTGCTCGACCTCACGCTCCAGCTCACCGACTACTGCCAGCCGCGCTTCAAGCCCATGGCCGACGACGACGCGCTCGACGCCATCGTCGAGAGAATCAAGTCCGCCCCGGTAAAATAGCGCACCAAGCGGACATCTCGTAACGGGCGGCCTCCGGGCCGTCCGTTGACATACCCGGCGTCCGCGCTAGCATTCCTGCTTATGGTCGACCCGCCTCAACGCGACGCCCCGCTTGCGCGCACGCGCAACATCGGCATCGCCGCGCACATCGACGCGGGCAAGACCACCACCACCGAACGCATCCTCTACTACGCCGGCAAAATCCACCGCATGGGCGACATCGACGACGGCAACACCCAGATGGACTGGATGATCCAGGAAAAGGAACGCGGCATCACCATCACCTCGGCCGCCACCACGGTCCAATGGCACGACCACCGCATCAACATCATCGACACCCCGGGCCACGTCGACTTCACCATCGAGGTCGAACGCTGCCTCAAAGTCCTCGACGGCGCGGTCATCGTCTTCTGCGCGGTCGGCGGGGTCGAACCCCAGTCCGAGACGGTCTGGCGCCAGGCCGACCGCTACCACGTCCCCCGCATCGCATTCGTCAACAAACTCGACCGCATGGGCGCGGACTTCTGCCGGGTCATCAAGATGATGGAAGAGACGTTCGAGCAGGTCCCGGTCCCGGTCCAACTGCCGATCGGGACCGAAGACAAACACCGGGGCGTCATCGACCTGGTCACGGAAAAAACCTGCATCTGGCACAGCGAAGACCTCGGCGCCACCTTCGAGGAGCAGCCGGTCCCCGATAGTCGCAAGGCCGAAGTGGCGGAATACCGTCACCGGATGATCGACACGCTCACCACGTTCGACGAAGCCCTGCTCGAAAAGTACGTGGCCGGTGAAACCATCACCCCGGCCGACCTGCAATCCGCGCTGCGCCGGGGGACGATTGAACTCAAAATCGTTCCGGTGTTCTGCGGCAGCGCGTTCAAGAACCGCGGGGTCCAGAAACTCATCGACGGCATCATCGACTACCTCCCCTCCCCGCTCGACGCCCCGCCCATCACCGGCATCGACCCCAGGACCGAGAAAGAGGAAACCCGGGCCCCGGACCCGAACGACCCCTTCTCCGCGCTCATCTTCAAACTCGCCAGCGACCCGCACCGCGGCATGCTCAGCTACATCCGGGTCTACTCCGGCAAAGTCAGCCCGGGCAACGTCGTCTGGACCGTGCCCGACATGAAGCGCGTCCGCATCAGTAAACTCCTGATGATGCACGCCAACCGCCAGGAAGAAATCAAAGAACTCAGCGCCGGTGAAATCGGCGCGGTCGTCGGGCTGAAAGACGCGCGCACCGGCCAGACCCTCGCCAACCTCGCGCACCCGATAGCATTCGAGGCAATCACCGTGCCCGAGCCGGTCGTCTTCATCGCCATCGAACCTCACACCCGGGCCGAAGAAGAAAAGCTCGCCCTCGCACTCCAGACCCTCGCGCTCGAAGACCCCACCTTCAAACAGAAGATCGACGAAGAAACCGGCCAGCTCATCCTCTCCGGCATGGGCGAACTCCACCTCGAAATCCTGCTCGACCGGCTACTGCGCGACTACAAAGTCAAGGTCCACTCCGGCAAACCCCAGGTATCCTACCGCGAGACGGTTCGGAGCGCGGCCACTGCCGAAGGCCGGTTCGTCCGCCAGACCGGGGGCCACGGTCACTACGCGGTCGTCAAACTCACACTGGAACCTTCAGGCAAAGGCAACAGCGTCACCAGCGAGATCAAGCACGGCACCATCCCGGTGCAGTTCATCCCCTCCATCGAACGCAGCCTCCACGACTGCTTCGAATCCGGGGTCCTCGCCGGGTACCGGGTGATCAACACCGCGGTCAGGATCATCGACGGCGCATTCCACGAAACCGACTCCAGTGACATCGACTTCAAGGTCGCCGCGGCCCAGGCATTCCGCGACGCGTTCCTTGCCGCGACCCCCACTTTCCTCGAACCGATCATGGAACTCGAAATCGTCACCCCGGAACAATACCTCGGCGGAGTCCTCGGCGACCTCACGGCCCGCGACGGCAGGATCGTACACATGGAACCGGTCAAAGGCCACCAGATTGTCACCGCCGAACTCCCGCTCGCCCGCACCTTCGGATACGCCACCACGCTCCGCAGCCTCAGCCAGGGTCGGGCCTCCAGCTCGATGCAATTCAAGACCTTCCGGCCCGTAGACCGGGAAACCCGGGTCCGCCTCTACCCCCTGTTCGCCGACCACCCCGGGTCGTGAGCGTCCCCTTCGATTGTAGGTTGCGGAATCCGCGCTGACCGACTGAGACCGCACGGGCTTTGCGGCCCTTACACTGACAGGCTTTCCCTGCCCTCATTGCCCTCTCTCTGACTCCTCCCCGCAGCCATCAGGCACTCCCTGCTGAACTTCATACGTATTCTAATATATCGCCGCAACCTAGGCATAAATTTCGGCTTGCAACGACACCCCGGGGGGGGTATACTCCAAATCGACAGCAGGGTACGGAAAGGGTCATTTCCGTGGTGGTCCGGGGAAGAAAGGTTTGATTGGTGGTTGACGGTGCGTAAGTCAAATCCGGAGGTGGTAATGCAGAATCGTAGAGTCCTTTCGCTTGCACTGACGTTGCTGTTGCTCGGCGTGGGAATCGCCAGTGCCGCAACAATGCGGTTGTATCCCCAGAAAGAACATTTCTGGACCGGTCGAATCAAAGCCATGCATCATGGCTACTCCAAACACAACCACACCATGTTCTTCCGTGGTCACGTACCGGACACGGCGTGGCATTCATGGGCCAAGTTCGACATAACCGGGATTCCGGATGGCTCAACCATCGGGGCGGCCGACTTCGTCTACCGGTGTGTCTCGGTCGTACCGAAGGAAGCTCCGCCGAACACCTGGGTCCGGCACGTGACCCACGACCCGGTGGTAACCGAAGCGGGCCTGCTCTGGGATGACCTGACGGAGGGTCCGATTGTCTCGCCGTCCGCCGCACACGGTAAGGGCTGGATTCGACGACCACTCAATTCTACCGGGCTGACGGCTCTCGAAGCATGCCTGGCGCAGGACTGGTTTGCCCTGTCGATCCACAAGTACGACGATGACCCCCACAAAAAGGGTGTCGCTCTCGGCTACGCGTCGAGGCAGAACCGACCCTACCTGGAAGTCACGTATACCCCACCGATAACGGGTCCTGATTTCAGCCCGATATCGATCAACGCACCGACCGGCTGGATGGAATTGAACTACGCCCTCCCACCCCAGGTCACGATCCGCAACTTCGGCGAGACCGGGGGCAGCTTCACGGCCTGGTTCACGGTGGAGGAATCGGGTGTCGTGAAGTACGCCGAGTACGTGGAAATCGGTTACCTCGCGGCCGGAGCGGAGACGACGTTTGCATATCCTGAGCTGACCATAACCGGGTCGGACATACAGACGACCCGGTGCTCTACGTATGCGACCAATGACATCAACTCTGCCAACGATGCCATAGCTAGCTGGTTCCACGTCACGAACCTGGAACCAAACTACAGGTCGGACGTCGGCGTCATCGTGTGGGCCCCGCCGGACTGGCTCGAACCTCTGATGACCTATGAACCCCGGGTGACCGTACAGGATTTCGGCGGTTTTGAGTCGCCCCTCCTGGTCTGGGTCATGATGAATGACGCAACCGGTGAAGTGTACCGGCAGAGCCTCGAAATCACGGAGCTCGAGACCGGGGGCATCGTTACGGTCGTATTCCCGGACCACTGCGTCCTCGAGTCCCACGGTGAGTGGGCGGTACGCTGTTCACTGGACCTGCCCAGCGACGGCACACCCGGGGACAACTGGGCGATGGGCTGGATCTTCGTATCGTCGGAACGCAAGACAGAAGCCAGGGGCTGGAAGGAAGTCGCATCCTTGCCACAGACCCCGTCAGGCAAGTCGGTGAAGAAAGGTGGCTGGCTTGCGTACAACCCGGGCAACGGTCTCGTCTACGCAGGCAAGGGCAACAAGACCCGCGACTTCTACAGCTACAATCCGGCTGAACGTACGTGGGCCGAGCTGGCCCCGATCCGTCTGGACGGCAGGAACCGGGCTCCGAACAAAGGCACGCGGGGCATAAGCGACGGCGACAACTATGTCTACCTGACAAACGGAAGCAACACCATTGGCTTCCAGCGCTACGACATCTCCGGCAATACGTGGACCGGGTTGTCGGACGTGCCGCTTGGCCCGCGCAACCGGCGGGTGAAGGGCGGCGGTGACATGGCGTACATATCGCTGCCCGAAGGTGACTTCGTCTACCTGTTGAAGGGACACCGGTGTGAATTCTACCGATACGACGTCGCCGCCGGGACCTGGACGGCGCTTCGCGACGCCCCGATCGGCGGGAAAGAGAAGTGGGGTCGGGGATCCTGGTTGGTGTATGATGGCGGCCACACGCTCTACGCACACAAATCCAAGCAGCACGAACTGTGGGCGTATGACATCAATACCGGCACATGGGATCCCAGGCAACGGACCGGGATACCACTGTACGTCAGGTACCACTCACGCCTCCGCAGGAAGAAATCCAAAGACGGCGGCTCGGCCGGCTGGTTCGACAACCACATCCTGGCGCTGAAAGGCGGCAATACCCAGGAGTTCTACTGCTACGTCCCGGAGGCCGACACCTGGCTCCAGCTCGATACCATACCCGCCTATGGGACGACCGGTCGCCGGAAGCGAGTGAAACATGG
Source organism: uncultured bacterium (assembly GCA_965371675.1). Taxonomy (GTDB): domain Bacteria; phylum Hydrothermota; class Tepidihabitantia; order Tepidihabitantales; family Tepidihabitantaceae; genus DSBX01. The sequence goes on from CBDUZK010000016.1 coordinate 18,952, forward strand.
TGGCGACCTAGTAACCTATGCCCCGGGCCGTGCCTTCTATGCGCTCAAGGGCAACAAGACGAACGAGTTCTGGCGCTTCCGACTGTCCGAAGACGGAGGCGAGATGTCCGTTCCGTCCGGAAGGTCCGGTGTCATGTCCGGGCCGGCGCCGGACCGGACACCGCGACTCGCCATCTCTTCCAACCCGGCGAGCGGCGAGCAGGTCATCCTCCGATACTCGTTGCGGCAGAGTGGACCGGCATCGATCATCCTGGTCGACGTCACCGGCAGGGTCATGTACCGGCAGTCGTCCCTGCAGGGCACCACCGGGAGTATCTCGGTCCCGCTCAGTAACCTGAGCCCGGGCATATACCTCGTCCGGCTCGAAGCCGGCAGCCAGTCTGCAACTCGAAAACTGGTGGTGAAACACTAGACGCCGGAGTACACACGAGAAGAGCGGCCAACCGGGCCGCTCTTCTCTTTCCCGTTTGAGACTGCCACAGACCTCATGGCCCTTGCAGTGACCGGGCTTCCCTCTCTCCTCACTCCTGACTCCTCATTCCTCGATCCTCCATCCTCTCTCCTTCCTCCTCTCCGCTCCGGTCATCCCCAGCTTGACTTCTCCGCTCCGAGGCTGATAATCCCGATAGGAGGAGTCATGAAGATACCTGTTCGCGCTGCTGTCCTGATTGTGTTGCTCGCCGCTGCCGCTGTCCCGGCCCAGGAGTTTGAGCGCACCATCTACCTGCCCGACTCCAACTCCGGCCTGTACTGGCCGACTCTCTGCACGTACAACGCCACCGACGACGTGTTCTATGTCGGCGGCAGGGAGGGTTCCTGCGTCCTTGCCATCGACGCGGCCACCGGCAAACGCCTTACCCGGATCCCGACCGGCTCGGAGTGCCAGGGCCTGTGCTGGCACCCGGGACTCAACCGGGTCTACTGTGCGGACTACTTCGAAGACCGAATCACGGTCATCGACTGCCACACGAACTCGGTCATCACCACTATCCCGAATGTGGACATGCCGATGACCATGGTCATCCATCCGGGCCTGAACAAGCTCTACTGCCAGACCGAAGCGTACGCCAACAGCCTGGTCGTTATCGACTGCGCCACCAACCGGGTGTGCGCGACCCTGCCCCTGTCCGCGCCCTACTATGAGTTCCACTACCCCACACTCGCCTGTGACACGATTGACGACAAAGTATATGCCCTGATCGAGGATCCTCTTTCGGTCGCACTCTACGCGATTGACTGCCACTCGGATACGGTCTGCGCCCGCATCGAACTCGGGAACAACATAGTATCTCCCCTCTGCTGGGAGCCAGTCCTGAACCGCATCTATTGCGCGGTCTATACCGACGAGTACACCGAACTCTACGTCATCGACTGCACCACCGACAGCATTATCAACACCATCCTGTTCACCGGCTACGAACCCGTGCCGTCCGCCCTGTGTGCCAACCCCACCGGCACGCGCATCTACGCATGGGACGAAGTTGACGGCGAACTGGAGGTATTCGACGTCATCGCCGGTCGCTCGGTCATGCGCGAACGGTTCGGCTACGGGTGGGGTGCGCTCTGCTACAACCCGACCACGAACAGACTCTACCTCGCCCTGGAGGACGACGACAAGGTCGTTGTGTTCGACCCGGACAACACCTGGGCTGCCGACATCCCGGTCGGCGAATATCCCCGCACACTCGCCTGCTCCCCGCGCTCCAACACCATACTCTGCACCACCGAGGAAGCCCGGGTCGAGCTGATTGACGGCACGGGCGACAGCATCCGGCACTCGGTCCGGACCGCGTTCGAACTCACAGACTTCGCCATCAATGAGCACGAACGCAAACTGTACGCTCTTGATTTCTACGGCATGCTCACCGTCATCGACGAACCATCCGGCCAAACCCTGCACCAGGTTGACGTCTTCCCGGGGCACTGCGGAGATTGGGCCAGGCTCTTCCTGCACGGAGGTCGCAACAAGCTCTACTGCGTGCGGAGTCACGAAGTCGTGGCTGTCGATTGTGCCACGGACACGGTCATCGCCCGCATCGGACTGGACGGTCAGTCACCAAGAGCCTGCCTGTCCGCCATCGCGGACCGGCTCTATGTCGCCACATCCCTGGAGTACATCATCACCATCATCGACTGCGCAACCGACAGCGTGGTGCGAACCATCACGCCGGGACTCGTCGTGCGCGCTCTGTGCTGCGACTCGGCCGGGCGGGCCTGGTTCTCGGCCGGCGAGGTAGACGGCATCATCGGCAGCATCGTGGGCGATACTGCAGCCGCCTCAATTCCTGTCCTCGGCAGGTGCCATGCCATCTGCTACAACACGGTCAACGACCGGGTCTATGCTGCGGTCAGATTCGACCTGCTCGTCATCGACCCGACCCGGGAGAGTATCGTCGGCATGGTGGACCTCGAATCCCGGGGTCCGGCCAGTAGATTCTGCATCAACACAGTCAGCGCCAAGCTCTACGTACAGGTCCACCACGGCAAGACTCGCGTATTCGACTGCATCGGTGACACCCTGCTCGACAGCCTGCCCATCCACAGCCGCCCGAAAGCCCTGCTCTACGACCCGGATGCCAACCGCCTGTACTATGCGTCCGATACGGTGCTCTTCGTTGTCGACGGCGCGGCCGACACAATCATCGCCCGGTTCGACGTCGCGGACGGCCAGCCCGCTCTTGCCTTCGCTCGCGCGTCACACCGTCTGTATCGCGCGGGCCTCAGTGAAATCGCCGTATTCCACTGCCCGCCACCGGCCCATGCCGCAATCAGCGAGACCGGGCCGACACTCATCAGCCGGGAAATAACACTGCTCGGCACCAGCCCCGCGGACCTGATTGACGTCACCGGTCGCCGGGTCCTGCGACTCAAACCCGGGCTCAACCGGCTCGACGTGCTCCCGGCCG
>CBDUZK010000017.1:0-21660 GCA_965371675.1 uncultured bacterium
TGTCATTGCTGGCTGAAGAAGTCGTTGAGGAGTGGCTGAACCGGAATGGGTACTTCACAATCCGTGGGGTCAAGGTTGGCGTCTATGAGATCGACATCCTCGCAATCCGGCCGCACGCAGACGGTCGGCATGAGTGCCGTCATATTGAGGCCCAGGTTTCCATCAACCCGATTTCCTACATCACGAAAGTGCCTGCAGCCATCCGCAAACAGACCGGCATCGCTCCCCACAACGCGAAAAGAAGAGATGCGGCACAACTGACCCAGGGCGTGAAGGAATGGGTCGAGGCCAAGTTCAATCTCCCCCGTAAGGTGGAGTTGCGCAATCGTCTGTGTCCCGGGGCTTGGACGAAAGAACTTGTGGTAGGCAGAGTCAAGCACGAGGAAGAACTCTCTCTGCTCCGGCAAGCCGGCATCATAGTGCATCGTCTCAAGGACATTCTCGCGGAAATGGTCGACAAGCCGGGCGTGGTCAAAGCTGCGGCAGGCGCGGACCTCTATGACCTAATGCAGTTGAGGGAATAGGAGTCGAAGGGACGTAGTATTCGATTCGATACTGATTCCGCAGATGTGACTGATTGGCCGTGTTCCGCTACCCGCTTCACCCTCCAATCCCAGACCGTAGATTGACGATTGGGGAGGGTAATCCTTTGGGATTTCAGATTTGTGATTGTTGATTGGAGATTGCGAACAGTCTCGGGACCTTCCACCCAGACCGGCGGATTCCAGATTGGCGATTTCGGTTCAGTTAGCGGCTGACGCCCGTCTGCCTACCCCACCCCCTACCGCATTCCCCGAGCAGCCCGGGTAGCGGTCCCCCTAGCCGCTACCGGGATGGCTACCCCAATGGCTATCCCAGCCACTCCCCTAGCCGCCAAGGTAGCCGCCAGGGTAACGGCCAGGGTAGCCACTACCCTAGCCACCAGGATAGCCACCGGGGTAGCGGTCAGGATAGCCGCTCCCCTAGCCGCTGGGGGAAGCATCCCGGGGGCGGTTGGGGGGATACCCCCGGGGAGAGCCCCCACGACGAAGTGTCAACCCAGATAACATATTGATTTGCTGGGCGTTAGAGGAAATAACCCGTCAATTTCATTGTTCAATGATATGAATAGTCAATAGAGTGTACTATTTGGCTCGCCGCTGATTCCGCAGGTGTAACCAGAGACCACGTTCCGCGCCATACGGACACAACGGGCGCCTTGCAGCCGACCGGGGCATTTGTGACGATTCCTGCGACAAGAACCTGAAGCTGCGCGGATTGCTCTTCTCAATCGCCTGCCGGCTTGTTTGGTGCAGGCGGGGATGTCAAACGGACTGAGGGCATGACGGCGAAAAGCGGAAGTCGGCACGCGGGGTTGTGGGAGGCGGTCAGGACCTGGCCGCCGAATTACTTCTGGAAGTCCTGTGGTGTCAGTTCTGCCTCTCTGAGTATCTCGCGCGTCAGGGGTCGGGCGAGATCGCGACCCGGGTGGTTCGGCACCGTAGTGGTTCTGCCGTCAGGGTGGCGGTAGAACACATGACTCCCCTTCTGCCGAACCCGCTCGAAGCCGCACTTGCGGAGAACTCTGTCCATTGTCTTGAAGCTGACAATGGGTGTCCGGGTCAAATCGCTACCTCGACTTGCTGGAGCCCGACAAACCTGGGAAGGTCTTCAGTCAAGCCTTCGTGTTCCTCCAGGCAGAGTTCCAGAACCTCCTTCAGGTTCTTCTGGAGTTCGTCCAGCGAGGCTGCCTGAGTATGAGCGCCCGGCACACCGGGAATGATGCCGACATAGAGTTTGGTTGTCGGATCCCATTCGACGTATGCGGTGAAGTTCTTCATTTCCACCTCCAAGTGGTTCACTACAGTATTCTACACCAGAAGCGCGGGCGGCGTCAACTATCGAACTACACCTTGAAGCCTGCAATCACGATCCGTGGTTCCGGCGCCTTCACCCGCTGTGAGAACAGAAACAAACCCCGCGGCGTTCACCCGCGGGGCTTGCTTCTCTGCAATCGTAGTTACTTGTTCGGCTTACTCACCGGGGTGTACCCTTCCGTAATCTCGAAATCCGACCCGGGCAGTTCGGCCACGGATACCGACTTCACCTCGTGGTAGGACGTGAACAGAAACTCGGGCTCGGAAGGCTCTTCGACCTGTCCCATAATCTCGCCCGCAATCTTGTCGGCAACCAGCCCACGCATCGCGCCCCTGGATGTCGGGAACGGGAACCCACCCGACGGCCTCTTCTCCGGCTCAGGCTCGGGCTCCGGTTCTTCCTCGACGTCCACCACCATCTTCCACTTCACGTCGGTCACGATCGGGTAGCCCTCAATGCTCGCCAGTTTGTCCGCCACCTCCTCGAGCTTCTCCCCCGCGTCATCCGAGTCCACGCCGTACATGGCGGTCATCATCTTCATGCCCAGCCGCTCCATATCCTGCGGCGAAACGTCAAGCTCAAGCTGCGCAAGCAACGCTGCGTGGAACTCCGCCTGTTCTTCCTGCGCCTTCTCCAGCGTCTCGGTCATCGGTGTGACCCAGACGTCGGCCGTCATCTGCTGGGACATCTCGACGTCTTCCTCGGTGTCCCTCAGGTCCACGATGTAGGTCAGCACGCTCTGCTCGCACGGGAACCCGTTGATGTCCTTCTGCTCCCCGGTCTGCTTGACCGTGAGCACGACGTTGACCACCTCGAACTTGCCGCGCGACTCGACCTTTGCTTCGGCCGATGCCTCGCCCTCTCCGTACTGCTCGAACGAAGGAGCAACCAGCGCCCGCTCGTAGTAGGTCGCATCGCCGTGGTATATCTCCCAGACGAGTTCCTTGTCGACCCGCGTTATCTCCGCGCTGTTGATGTAGCCTCCGGCGAACACACCCATCAGTCCGCCGACGAAACGGCTGTTGGATATCTCGTACCGCTTGTCGCCCTGGTACTCGGTCTTCGAGTTCACCTCGAGGTCGCCCAGGCCCGCCAGCATGCTCACCCGGGAAAGCGCCTCGATTCGGACGTCGGCGAAGCCCGCGCCCGCGAGCAGAACCGTCAATCCAAACACGGTCACAAACAACTTCTTCATGGCATTACCTCCGACCCGGATTGTAGACCCTGCGCCCCGACTGTCAACGCCGCGCCCCGGGACGCGCGAAATCCATGGGACAGTCCCAGCCGGGCAAGGTACAGTCCCGGATTCCGCCCCGTCCTTCCGCACCTTGACATTTGCATCTTGATACTTGCACTTTGCACTTCGGCTTCTGCCTGCTTGGCGTTCTTGGCGGTTTGCTTCTTGATCTGTGTTCATCCGTGTTCATCCGTGTTCATCTGTGGTTGGTTGTTCCGGTCCGCTCCGGCTTGACGCACGCGGCGAAGCCGGTATCGTGCACTGGTGAACCGACTGACTGAACCGAACCGGAACCTCGCCGACTGGGTCATCGACCTGCGCCGCTGGTTCCACCAACACCCGGAACTGAGCGGCGAGGAACATGCGACCCAGGCGAAGGTAATCGAAATCTTGGGCAAGCTGGGCATCGAGAACCACGCCGCGGCCCGGACCGGTGTCATCGCTACCATCTTCGGCACCAAACCGGGCAAGACCATCGCCCTGCGCGCGGACATGGACGCGCTGCACATCACCGAGCAGCAAACTGAACGCAACCGGGCTTACCGTTCTCTGACCGAAGGGTTGATGCACGCCTGCGGCCACGACGGCCACATGGCGATGCTGCTCGGCACGGCCCGCTGGTTCCAGGAACGCCGGGCCGAACTCGAAGGCAACGTCCGGCTCATCTTCCAGCTGGCCGAGGAAGCTCCGCCCGGCGGCGCGACCGCGATGATCGAAGACGGCTGTCTCGACGGCGTGGACGCGGCCTTCGGCATCCACCTCGTCGGTCACCTCGACTGCGGTCTCATCGCCTTCCGCCCCGGCCCGTTCATGGCCAGCCCCTACACGTTCACCATCACCGTCCGCGGTCGCAGCGGCCACCACATGGACCCGACGCTCTGCATCGATGCACTCGCACTTGCTGCGCGGTTCGTCGCCGAAGCGCCGGTCGCGGTCGAGGCGGTGCTCCCGCCCGACACGCGCTACGTCCTCGGCTTCGGCACCTTCCACTCCGGCAACCAGTACAACCAGACCCCGGATGAGGCCGTGGTCCAGGGCAGCTTCAGGGCGTTCGAACCGGCCCACGCCGACGCCATCCTCGGCGTGCTCAACGCGACCCTCGACCGGCTGCGGGATGAGTTCGGCCGGGACACCATCCCCGGCCTGCCGACGACGAAGCTCGAAATCCCGGCCGGGTACCCGGTGCTGGTTAACGACCCGGCTTTCACCGCGCGCGCAACCGAAGTCCTGCGCGAGAACTTCGAGCGCGTGGATAACAACACCCCGCCCAACCTCGGGGCCGAGGACTTCGCGGAATACATCAAACGTGTGCCCGGCATGTTCGCCTTCCTCGGCGTCCGCAACCCGGACAAGGGTATCGACGCGGTGAACCACTCGGACCGGTTCGACATCGACGAAGACGCGCTGGCAATCGGGGTCCGTATCTTCACAACCCTCGCCACCGATTTCCTGGCAGACCCGGCCGCCTGGCTCCGCGACCGGTAGCCGGACCGGTCAGTCGGGGTTGGACCCGCACTCAACCCAGCGGCAGGTTCGCCGGCACGCTCGCCCGCATCCATGTCGCTGGCGTCCGTCCGACACCCGCTGCCGACATTCCGGGCACCCGGGTCCACCAGACGCCAACCGCCAGGTCGCAGTACGGAATCAAACGCTACCGGTTTGCCCCCAAGGTATTCGCGCGGTAGAATAGGGGGATCGGAGGATCTGTGAAATCTACCCATCTGACCGCATTCGTGATTGTAGTGCTTCTGGCCGCGCTCATCTCCCGTGCCCGCGGCGACGTTGACAACCTTCAGTTCCTCGGCCACAACGAGGTCAATCGGGCCCACCTGATGGACGTCGAGCTGGTCGGCGACCGGGCGTTCGTCTGCAACGGCCTCGGCTCCGGGCTCGAAATCTACGACATCTCGAGTCCGGCGAGCCCGAACCGGACCTGGACCGGCGGCCCGGACTGCTGGCGCGCGCGGGCGTACGGTGACACCGTGCTGTTCATGTTCTGCCGGCTCGACGGCGTCGTGCGTGTCGATATCTCGGGCACCGGCAACCCGGTCTCGCGGGGTCAGTACAACCCGTCCGGTAACCGCGAGGCACTCGAAGGCGGCGCGCTCGTCGGGGACACGCTGTACACCGCCGCGCACCAGAACGGCATCTACCTCATCGACGTCAGCAACTCCTCCTCCATCTACAAGGTCGGCGGCATCACCCTCGCCCCCGACGCCATGGCCTGGAACGTCGAGGCGCGTGATTCGTTCCTGTTCGTCGCCAACGGCCGGCACGGCCTGGCCGTCATCGGGCTTGCCGGCACGCCACGCCGCATCGCCGACCTGGCGCTGCCCGGTCTCGCCAATGACATCGTAATGGACGAACACATCGCCGCTGTCTCCCTCGGTGCCGACGGACTTGCGACGGTAGACCTGTCCGACCCATACAACCCGGTCCTGCGCGATGTCGAGAAGACCGAAGGCTCTGCCTGGGGCATCGGCATCACCGGGCACCTCGTCGCCTGCGGTTCGTGGCGCGTGCTCGAACTCTTCGACATCTCGAACCCGGACGACATCACCAGGGCCGGCTGGGACAACAGCAAGACCTGGGCCCACGGCGCCGACATCCGGGACGACTCGCTCGTCGCCATCGCCGACTGGCGCGGCATGTCCTGCTACAAGGTCGACGCCGACCCCGGCCCGGACATCGACGTCAACCCGGAACTCCTCGACTTCGGCGCCGTGTCCGGGACGAGTGACACGACCGTCATCATCCGCAACACCGGCGCGGCGACCCTGAATGTCTCGTCGGTCAACGTCCCGAGTGGCATCAGTGTCGCGCAATCGTCCTTCACCGTTCCCGCCGGCGATTCGCTCTTCCTCCGCGTGACCGCGACGGGGTCCGGCCGGGTCTCGGGCGACATCACCTTCAACTCCAACGACCCGGATGAGAGCAACCACGGTCTCGAGGTCTTCAAGAACAACACCGGCTACCCTCAGTACGGCGCGGTGGCCCCCGACTTCAACCTCGAGAGCAACGCCGGCCCTTACCACCGGCTGTCCGACTACCGCGGGAAAGTAGTCTACCTGATATTCGGCGCATCATGGTGACCGCTCTGCGGGCCGCAGGCTGCGGCCGCAGATGGCTCCATGTTCGAGCGCTGGGACACCTCTCAGGTCATGATGTTCGCCATCGGCTCCAGCAGGAACGGACTCAGCGAATTCATCGACGTGTTCGGCTGGCGCTCGCCCGGCCTTATTGACAATGCCGGCGTCTACAACTCGTGGCGGGTTCCCCGGCCCGAAGCGCCGTACCCGCAGGATTATATCATCGACCAGCACGGCGTGATCCGATACTGGTCTGACCAGTACGACGCCCAAGAGGTCATCAACACCATTGAGCGGTTGCTCGCCACCGGTGTCGAGGAACGGCCGGACGACCTGACCCCGCGCCGGCTCAACCTGCGTCTCTCCCCGAACCCGGGCCAATCCGCGCTGCGGGTCACGGCAGCAGGGTTCGGCCCGGATGCGGCTTCGGTCGAGGTATGCGACGCGCTCGGCCGCGTCGTGGACCGGTTCCATGTCCGTGACGGGCAGACCCGCACATGGAACCCGGCGCTCCCGGCCGGCAGCTACGTCCTTCGACTCCGCGCCGGCCCGCGGACGATGACTACCCGGGCCGTAGTGCTGCGTTGACCCGAACCGGCAGCCTGGTTGACGACCGGTGGACGCGACCGCATACTCTGGTGTGATTCGGCTCCTGCTCGCACTGTCGTTCATGGTCGGCATCGGTGCGGCTGACTACCTGCCGGTCTGCACCGCCCCGACCAGCCAGACCGAGCCGGCCATCGCGTTCGACGGCGCGAACTACCTCGTCGCCTGGATCGACATGCGCGACTACCCGACCGACTCGTCCACCAACGTCTACGCCTGCCGCCTGACCCCGGACGGCCGCGTGCTCGACACCGCCGACATCCGGCTCACGCACACCATCTGGCGCGACGAAAACGTACCGCGCGTGTGCCGGGGCGATACCGCCTGCTTCGTCATCTGGCACGAAGGCTGCTGATTCACGCGTGATGTGAAGGGCGTCCGGGTGACGCCCGACGGCAGCATCGTCGACCGGGTGGACATCAACACCAGCGAGAACGACCAGCTCCTCGCCGACCTCGCGTTCGACGGCGAACGCTACTTGGTCGCGTGGGGCGACCGCCGCAGCCTGGGCGAACAGGTCTATTCGACCCGGGTGACCACCGACGGCCAGGTCCTCGACCCTCACGGCCGGCGTCTCGAATACCAGGACACGACCTGGATGCAGACCGAGCCAACGGTAGCCGCGGGCGACAGCGGCTTCTTCCTGGTCTGGAACTCTAGCCGCTCGATCGGCACCATAATCCAGGGCGGCCGAATCGGCGCCGACGGCCGGCCGCTCGACTCCCTGCCGATTGACTTCACCAGCGACACCTTGTTCGACTGGCATCCGGCCATCGCGAGCAACGGGTACGACTTTCTCGTCGTATGGTGCAGCGAACAGCCGAACGGTAACGGCCAGGACCTGTACGGCGCGCGGGTCAACGGCGCAGGTACCAAGCTCGACACCGTGCCGTTCCTCATCTGCCGCACGGCCGAAGGACTGATCCAGCCCGCGGTCGCCTTCCTTGGTGACTGCTACCTTGTGGTCTGGACCGACCAGCAGGGATGGTTCGACATCTACGCCGCCCGCGTCCGGCAGGACGGAACCGTACTCGACCCGAACGGCTTCCCGGTCGCGGCCGACACCCCGGACAACCGCGACCCGGCCGTGGCGACCGACGGACACCGGTTCATGGTCGTCTGGTCCCGGCTGGCCGGAGCTGACTATGACCTGTACGCGGCGATAGTTGACACCGCCGGCGCGGTCGGCATCGCCGCGCCCGCACCCGCCCGCGTCTCCCAGCTCCATGCGACCCCGGTGCCGTCCCGCGCGTCGGTCGCTTTCACGTTCGCACCGACCGGTACGCCCGGCACCCTGTCCATCCACGACGTCGCCGGGCGGCTGCTGGCACGGCTACCGGTCCCCGCCGAGCAAACCCGGATTCGCTGGCGACCACAACGCAAGGCGGGTGACAGGCCGCCTGCGGGCGTGTATACTGCTGCACTGGAGCGCGGGCCGGAACGCAGCATATGCCGCTTCGTGCTCCACTGACCGACTGAGACAAACCCCTGGAGGTGTCGTTTGAAACCAATCGTGATTATCCCCCTGCTCATCGCTGCGCTGGCGGTGTCGGTCACAGCCCAGGTCCCGGGCCCGGAAGAATACGAAACCAAATGGCTGCTCCCCGGCCTTCTCGACCCGGTGGTCGACGCCGAATCGACCCACAACTACGACGCCCGGTCCTATCGCATCGACCTCAACCTGCCGATGACCGACGGCTCGATGACCGCCCACGCCGGCATCTGGATCACGAGCGAAGTCCCGTGCCTCGACAGTGCGGTGTTCGACTTCACCCGGCTGGTGTGTGACTCGGTCAAACGCAACGGCGTGTCCCAGGACTTCTACGACAGCTACATGTACCTCGCGGTTCATCTCGACCCGCCCCTCGCCCAGGACGACTCGACCCTGCTCGACATCTACTACCACCGCACCGCCTCGACCTCGAACCGCGGCTTCTACTTCTACCTGCAGGGCTCGGGCAACAACCGCAACCACTCGGTCGCCTACTCCATCACCCAGCCGGTGGACTCGCGTTGCTGGTTCCCCTGCTTCGACCAGCCATGGGACAAAGCCGAACAAGGCTGCCAGGTCAACGTCACGGTTCCCGACTCATTCACCGCGTGCGCCAACGGTGTCCTCGACAGCACGACGAGCAACTCCGACGGCACCCGGACCTTCTGGTGGACTCACAACTACGCGGTTCCGCCCTACCTTATCAACTTCGCGGCCAGCGTCTTCACGGTGTGGAGCAACTGGGCCCACTTCGGCCCGGGCGACTCGATGGAAGCCCGGCACTACATCTGGCCCGAAGATTCCGCGCTCAGCGCCATCGCGTTCCGGAACGTACCCGACATGATCGAGTTCTTCTCCGAAGACGACCGGTTCGGCCGCTACCCGTTCTCGGATGAGAAATACGGCCAGGTCTCGGTCTACCCGTTCAGCTTCGGCGGCATGGAACACCAGACCATGACCACTGTCCACCGCTGGTGGGTACTCAACGCGGACGAATCCGGCATCGCGCACGAACTCGCCCACCAATGGTTCGGCGACTACCTCACCTGCTTCATCTGGGCCGACATCTGGCTCAACGAAGGCTCGGCCACCTACCTCGACCCGCTCTGGTTCTACCACCACTCCGGCCGCGCGCAGTTCCTCGACGACATGGAATACCGGGCCCGGGCATTCTTCCAGGCCGACCAGCAGGACCGCCACCCCATCTACGACCCCGGCATGCCGCGGCTCTTCAACTGGGGCCACACCTACTGCAAAGCCGCGTGGGTCAACCACATGACGCGGTACGTCGAAGCCGACACCGCCTTCGACAACCCCGGTGTCTGGTTCCGTGCCGAACGCGCCTACCTCGACAGCTTCGCCTGCGGCACCGCCACCACCGAAGACCGCAAACGCATCCACGAACAGGTCACCGGGCTCGAACTCGACTGGTTCTACAACGAATGGGTCTACATGGCCGGGTTCCCCTACTACACCATCAACTGGTTCCCCCGCGAGACTACTGACGGCTGGGAAATCGTCGTCGACGTCGGCCAGAACAACGGCAGCCAGGCACCCGACTGCTTCCACATGCCGGTCGAAATACTCGTTGACCTCAATGGCGGTGGTGACACCCTCCTCCACTGGGACATAGCCTCCAACCCCCAGCGCAACACCTTCGCGCTGTCCGCCGAACCCACCGGCATCGACTTCGACCCCAACGCCTGGCTCCTCCACAAACGCACCATCACCAGCGGTATCGAAAACCAACTAAGCCCCCGGGTCGGCGTCAGCAAGCCCATACTCCACGCCCCTGCGCCCAACCCCGCGCGCGACCATGCGGTGATTCGATTCTCTCTCCCCCACGCACAGCAAGTGAACCTGTCGATATTCGACGCAGGCGGACGACTCGTCCGCACCCTCGCAAACGGCCCCTTCCACGCCGGCCTTCACACCGCCGCGTGGACGCCCACAAACAACGCTACCGGCGTCTACCTCATCCGGCTCACAACCCAAAGCAACACGGAAACCCGCAAACTAATCCTCCACTAACCCCAAATGCACCAACGCATAGACGGGGACATGACCGGACGGGGACATGACCCAATCCCGTCCCCGGCATTGGGATCGTGTCCCCGGCTACCACTCGCCATTCGCCATTCGCCATTCGCCATTCGCCATTTCCTCTCCCTCCTCCTTCCTTGCCTCCTCACTGCCGCCACCTGGATCGAAACCACGGGACCGGACTTCGCCGACGGCCATCACCAGGCTAACCTCTACGCCTCCATGCGCGACGGCGGCGCGGTCGAATTCGTCCCCCGGTTCGACTACAACAACGACGGCTGGATCGACGTCGCCTGCCCGGATGACTCCGGCCCGTACCTCCACCTCCACCTCGGCTCGCTCACCGGGTTCAACGTCCTGCCCGTGATGCGGTACGAAATCCCGGGCGGCGGCGGTGTCGCCGGCGCCGACCTCGACACCGACGGCTACACCGACCTCATCCACTCCGGCTGGATTACCGGCAGTATCGTCATCTACTGGGGCACCCCGGTCGGCCCGTCGCAAACCGACACGACCTGGCTCACAGTACTCGGACGCGCCGAAGCGGTCCACATCCACGACCTCGACCGCGACAGCTACCTCGACATCATCACCGGCAACACCGCTCAGAGCCTCCAAATCTTCTGGGGCTCAAACCAGGGCTACTCCAACAGCGACCAGACCACCATCCAACTCGACGGCAGCATCGGACACAACTTCGAAATCGCCGACTTCGACCAGGACGGCTGGGCCGACATCGCGGTCGTGCCCTGGACCCGCAATCTCAACCCGATCGTGTACTGGGGACCCAACCGCACCCCCCGCGACACTGTCTGGCTCCCGGTCACCGACAGCAACCCGCACGGCATCACCACCGCAGACCTCGACGCCGACGGTTGGCTCGACCTCGTCTACACCCACTACGACGACACCACCATCGCCTACATCTACTACGGCGGCGCCCACGGCTTCACCGTCGAGCAACGCGAGATCATCCACCCCGGCCTCTGCTACGGCGGCAGCGCGGCCGCGCACTGGGACGAGGACTCCACCCTCGACCTCGTCTTCTTCCGCGGCAACTTCGGACGCGACACCCTGCTCCTGCCCCGGGCATACTACAACCGCCACGACACATTCCCGCACTACAGCGACGACCGCGCCGTCGACATCGGGGTCACAGCTCTAAACGCCTCCGGCGGACTCATCGCCGACTTCAACCACGACGGCGACGTCGACATCTACCTCGACGGCTACAACGAAGGCGAACCCAGCTACGTACTCTGGGGTCCGGACTGGACCACCTCCGACTCCCTCGCCTGCGACAAGAGCCACCACGGCACAGCCCGGGAACCCGGCAACATCTACGACCGCAGATTCCGCGAGGAGTACACTTCGTCAGTATTCAACGCCGGCTCAACCCAAGTCTGGCTCACTTGCTCATGGGACGACATGGCACCCCCGGGCTCCGGGATCGCCATCCGCCTCCGCACCGGCGACACACAGGCGCCTGACTCCACCTGGACCGACTGGCTCGAGCTCACAAGCGGCGACTCACTGCCCGACTCCATCGCATCGCGCTATATCCAGTACGCGGCCACGTTCACCTACGAAACCCCGGCGACCCTGCCCCTGCTCGAAGAAATCCGCATCGAGTACATCGCCTGGCCGCGTCACGACGTCGGTGCGCAACGAATCCTCGCCCCCCTCGGCGCGGTCGACTCCGGCACTGTCCACACCCCCCGCGCGACAGTCCACAACTACGGCAACAGGGACGAGACCTTCCCGATAACATTCCGCATCACCCCCCTGGGGGGCGGCCCCGACTACGACCAGACCATCCAAGCCACCCTCCCGCCCGGCGCAACCGACACACTCAGCTTCCCCGACTGGACCGCGCTTGTGGTCGGCACATACAACACCCTCTGCTTCACAGCCCTCGCCGGCGACGAAAAACCCGCCAACGACACCGTTGCCGACACGGTTCGCGTACTCGACCCCCCCAAACCCGACGTCGGTCCCACCCGCATCCTGGCGCCGGCCGGGACGGTTGACTCCGGCACGGTTATCCTGCCCCGGGTGGAGGTACGCAACTACGGCCCCTTCGATGTCGAGTATCCTGTCACCTTCCGCATCGGCACAGGCTACTCGGAGACCATTACCGACTCACTCCTTATCGGCCAAGTCGATACGGTCCAGTTCCCCCAGTGGACCGCGCCGCAGGTGATGACGCTGGCAACGCTCTGCTTCACGAGCCTGGCCCAAGACGGCAACCGACTCAACGACACGATTGCCGACTCCGTCCGTATTACCCGTCCGCCGCCGCCCGACGTCGGGGTGACCGAAATCCTCGCCCCGGGTCCCGCGCCCGACTCCGGCAACCTCATCGCGCCCCGGGCCGTGATTCACAACTTCGGACCGTACACCAACGAATTCCCGGTCACGCTGACCATCGCGCCCGGCCACGGGGCAAACCCCTACGAAGCAACGCTCACCGGCACGCTCGCCCCGGGCACGTATGACACACTCACATTTCCGGACTGGACCGCACAGCCGGTCGGCTCCCTGGCCGTCGTCGCCTACACACAACTCGCCCGGGACGGTGACCGCTCCAACGATACCACCCGGGCCCATGTCGTTGTCCTGCCCTACCCGGTACACGACGTCGGGACCGAAGCGCTCCTCGAACCAATCACCACGCTCGAAGCACGCGACACGACAAAGCCCCGCGCCCGCATCCGCAACCACGGCAACCGGGTCGAACGCTACTTCGACGTCCGGTTCCGCGTCGGTGCCGTCTACAGCCATTCGGTCATCGTCGAGGACGACCTGCCGCCCGGAGCAACCCGGGAAATCC
The DNA here is from genome assembly GCA_965371675.1 of uncultured bacterium. Classification (GTDB taxonomy): domain Bacteria; phylum Hydrothermota; class Tepidihabitantia; order Tepidihabitantales; family Tepidihabitantaceae; genus DSBX01. The sequence continues at coordinate 13,158 of CBDUZK010000017.1, forward strand.
TGTTCCCCCAATGGGTCGCGACCGGTGGACAACACGTCGTCAGTTGCTCGACCGCGCTCGTGACCGACGAGGACACCTCCAACGACAAGAAGACGCTCGACCTCACTGTCATACAGCCCTACCGGCTGCACGTCGAGCCCGACTCCACTGGCACCATCCCGGTCGGCGAGACCCGCACCTGGCGCCTCTGGACCGAACTCGAATCCGACACCGGGCTTGTGCTCGAGCTCCCCCCGGTAAATACCCCGCCCGGCTGGACCGTTGGTCTCTACGACGTACCCGGGACGACCCCGCTGCCCGAGACGCTCGGCTACCTCACACCGTACGTGCGCCGCGAGTTTTCCCTGAAGGTAACAGCACCACCGCCCAATCTCTCCGGCATCCGGGACTCAACCCGGGTCATCCTGCCGGTCGTCGGCGTCTGCCGCGGCGCGCCCGCGCTCACCGACACCGCCCGGCTCACGCTCACCCTGATACCCTGGCTCACGATTCACAACTACCCGAACCCGTTCCACAGCCACACCTCGTTCGTCATCGGGCTGCCGGAGGACGGCGACGTCTCCCTCACAATCTACACCCGGGCCGGGGAACTCGTCACGCGCCTGCTGGACAGCGAACCACTCGCGACCGGAGTCAACGTCATCGACTGGGATGCGACCAACGACGCCGGCAACCCGGTCGGCTCCGGCACCTACCAGTACCGGTTCATCTACGTGCACGGCGACGCGGTCGACACAGTCACCAAGAAACTGGTTGTAACGAGGGAATAAGCCGTGCCATTCACCACGCTGGCCCTCATCCTCGCGCTCCTCGGGTCCCCCAACACCGGCACATCGGTCCTGCCCGTATTGAGAATCGGCCAGGGGCCGCGGGCGGCCGCCCACGGGGAGGCATTAACCGGCCTGGCCGACGACGCCCGCGCGGGGTACTGGAACCCGGCCGGCCTCGGCGGCATCGCCGACTACCACATCGCGCTGTCCCACCACCAGTGGTTCGCCGGCATCACCGACGAAGTGCTGCACGCCACACTTCCGTTCGGCCCCGGTGCGTTCGGCGCAGGCATCATCTACAGTGGCGACCCCGGGATCGAGTACTGGAGCGAGGAGAACCAGCCCGGTGACACGTTCAGCACCTGGAGCGCGGGTCTCGCCGTCGCCTACGGGCTACCGCTGTCCGACCAGTACGCGGTCGGTCTGACAGTCAAAGGCCTGCACGAGGACCTGTACGACGCCACCGGCACCGGTGGTGCAATCGATGTCGGTGTGCTCGGCGAGCCCATGCCCGACCTCAAGGTCGGCATCTCCGCACGTCACCTCGGTTTCATCTCCTACAACTCCCCGGAGAAACTCCCCGCCGAAATCGCCGCCGGCGCCAGCTTCCAACGCTCCGGCATCACCGTAACCACCGACATCGTCGTCCCGTTCGACAGCGACGTCAACGTCCGAGCCGGCCTCGAATACACGCCGGTCCCGGAGATTGCACTCCGCATCGGCTACCGTACCGGCCCGACCAGTCTGACCGAACTCGGCGCTCTCGCCGGTCTCACCGGCGGCATCGGCGTCACGGTCGGCAACTACGGAGTCGACTACAGCATCACGCCCTACGGCGAGCTCGGTGTTGTGCACCGCGTCGGCCTGTGCGCCATCTTCCGCCCGCCCGTACCCCCGGTCACCGGCGACCTGGACCTGCGCGTACTCGACGCCGACACCCGGACCCCGCTCTCCGCCAACCTCATCCTGTCCGGGGTCCTCGACACCGCCGCCACCGCCGGTGAACTTGACCGCGCCGGGATCAACCCCGGCCGGGTTATCGTCCGCGCCATCCGGAGCCAGTACGCGCCCGGAACCGACACCTTCGATATCCTCGCTGGTCGAAAAACCAGGGCTGTCGTCTTGCTCGAGCGCTTGAAGTACGGCGACGTCAAGGGTGGCATCTACGACGCGGGCACGAAAGATCCAATCGGCGGGCGTATCGTCTACCGCGGTCCGGCGCTTGGGGACCAGCTGGTTCCGCCCGCACCCGGCACCTATCGCATCCGCCACCTGCCAATCGGCGACTACCGGGTCGGCGTCACCGGCCCGTCCGAGGAATACGTACCCCAGGCCTGCACCATCCATGTCCGGGCCGACTCCGTGCACATCTACGACTTCCACCTGGTCCGGAAACAGCAGACCATTGTCCTCCAAGGAGTCAACTTCGAGACCGGCAAAGCCGAAATCCTGCCGCGGTTCACCGCAGTGCTCGACACCGCGGGCACCATCCTGAAGCGCACGCCCGACATCCATGTCGAACTGGCCGGGCACACCGACCCGCGCGAAATCAAGACCGCGGAGTTCCCTTCAAACTGGGAGCTGTCCGCAGCCCGGGCCGAAGCGGTTCGTCAGTACCTGATCGACAAGTTCGGCATCGCACCGGAACGCCTCACCGCCAGTGGCTACGCCGATACCCAGCCGGTCACGGACAACTCCACGCCCGAAGGCATGGCGCGGAACCGCCGCACCGAATTCCGCGTCACCGAACGGTAATCGGCCGGGCGCGGCTCACTCAACCTGCCCCGCGTCCCCTAGAACTGCGCCGTTACCCTGCCGGACAGCAGATGGCTTGCGGCTCCGTCAATCGAGAGCGTCGATTCATAATCGAGCCGGACGTACAGGAACTCAAACAGGTTAAGGTTCACACCCCCGCCCGGGTTCACGGTATACCGGGTGCCGTCCTCCGCGCTCCAGCCCCGCGTCCCGCCGAGATTGGCGAAAACGAACGAGCGGACCCCGAACCGCAGCAGTCCCTCCAATCCGACGTTTAACTCGCGACCAATGGTCGACGCGAGCACGTACCCCTCCCGGTCGACCCGGTAGTTGCCGGTCAACCCGGTACGTAGCCGCTCGGACCAGGGCATCGACCACTCAATATACCAGTTGTCGTACTGCAGGGCAGGGTAGGCTGTTGCGCTCTGCCGCTTCCAGACGCCGCTCACGCGCCCGATCCGACCGGGTTCGTACTCCGCCCGGACTTCGTCCTCGACCGTGGACCGCAACTCCGGCGGGCCGTGGTACGCGGTCCCACTTCGGTTCAAGCTGTGCCGCGCCCAAAGAACCAGCTCGGCCACCGGCTGCAACTGGACCTGCATATGGGCATTCTCGGCCCGGCTCAGGCTCGACACCAGGCCCGACTGGTCCGGCGTCAGAACCAGGAACGAACCACGGTGGTCATCAGGCAGGAACCGGGCATATTGGTTGAAGCTCGACCCGGTCCCGAACGTGAAGTTGACGATGCTGAACCGGTCCCACCACCGGCCTGGCGCGACGTTCAGCGTGTTGTAGAAGCCGTGGTCCAGCTCGAGGTCATGGCCGAGGACACCCGGCGCGTACAGATCCGCGCGGTCAGTCTCGTAGCTGCCGGTGTAGAAACAACCCGGGATGACGTCCACGTTCAATCGCGCACGCAGCTCATCGTCCACCTGCGCGTCGACAGACGCCCGGTCCCGATTGCAGTGTCGGTACCGAATGTCACCCCGCACCGGGAAAGGCAGCGCAAACCCGAAGTCGGCGATGTACTCAAGCAGCCCCTCCTTCTCCCCGACCGCCCGGGTGAGCGTGACCGTACGGAAGGTCCCGTTCAATCGCAGCCGGGCTACGCCGAACACCCGCTCATACCCGGCATTCGCCCTGAGCCGGCGCTTGGTGTAGTCGGGCAGGTTGTCCTGCCCCGCAAGCACATAGCCGCCGGGCAGGTCCGGCGCCCGGAAACTGGCCCGGCCCCAGGCGTATTGCGCCACGGCATCGCCGGCAAGGGTATCCTCCTGCCACTCGCGCGTGAATTGCCCGTCAAGCCGCATGTACGCCACGGGCTCGACCACGGCCGATCCCGCCACGCTGTGGCGCAGTCGACCGTACTTCTTCTCGTCGCCGCCGAGCGCCTCGAACCCGTCCGAGAAACCGCGATACCCGGCGTTCAGACTTGCAACTCCCCACGTTGCGGTCAACGCATGGTCCTGTGCCCACTCCCGACGACTAGCGACCGCCACCTGCGGCACGAACCTGATGCCGACGTTGTCGCCAAACGCCCGCTCGGCTTCACCTGACAGGTGGAACAGGTTATCGTCCTCCACGCGCGTGAACCCGGGCGCAAGCATAATGCCCGGCCCGGCCGCGAACACCGGCTGCACCGCAAGCAGAAACGCATCCCGGTCGCGTCCCACCGACGAATAGCTCACCTCGACTTCGCTGAAATCGGACACGAGGTCGTCGCGCAGGAACAACAGGATACCGGAAGTGTAGTCGATTGCGTAGTCGGCGCCGCGTCCCACCAGCTCGCCGTCGACCCGCACCCGGTCGCTCCCCTTCTTGATCGGCCTGTGGCCCAGGTAGTAGAACGTCGAGCGTGACCGGAAGCCGATGTTCATGGTGTACACGCTGACCGTATCGTCGTATACCGCGTCGGGAAACGGCCTCAACTCCGGGAACTCCAGCCAGCCGAGGTCATGGTTGAGAAACTGCGGCTCGACCCGGCCGTCGCCATCACTGTCGAGATCGAACTCCGCCGGCGCGTGCTCATTGCCGAGCGTGTCGCTAATAGTCAACTCAAATGTGCCCGGCGTGATGTTCGGCCCGACCTGGTACAGATTCAGGCGCTCGCGGTCGTGCACCGAGTCGGACTGAAGCACGACCTCGAACTCCCCGGCACGGAACACAATGACATCAGCCGGGTCACGCTGAGTGACGAACTGGAGCACACCGGTCTCGTGGTCGATGAAGTAGTCCTGGCCACTGATCAGGAGGTCGAAATCGCCCACGATGCCGCCGACCGTCCAGCCGACGCGTGTATCGATGCCGTTGGTGGCCGCGGAACGGTCGTCGACGAACACGGTATCCGAACCGGGGCCGAGCGGCCCGGCATCGTAGAACCGGTTGCGTGCGAACGAGATATCCTGCAACTCAACTGCCTTCTCCGCCGACCGGCCAAAGAAGAAATCATGGCGCAACTGCGACTGCAGGTACCCGCCCTGCAACCCGACCGAGCGGCGGCCCGCCTTCAGCAGAGCGTTCCCGCCCAGCGTGGCCGACTGCGGCACCAGGTCGAACTCGAAGTACTCGGTTTCCAGGTGACCGGCGTTGACGCGATGCAGCACATCCCCTTCCGCGCCCCGGAATCCCGCGCCGAACATCACCTGGTCCTTGTCCGAATCATCGTAATACGCCGACCAGGTGCGGCCGGTCTCAGCGAGTCCGACCAGGCTCAGGCTGACGTTCTCATAATCGGCCCGGCTTACCTGCCCTCCGGTGAACGTACGCGAATCCGAATAGTGGGCCCGGCCCGCGAGCCGGATGTCTGTTTCCCGGGTCGGCCGGAAGTGCATCCCTGCCTCGTCGAGGAAGAACACCTGCTCCCGCCGGGCGCCGGGCTCCACCAGCGGCTCCACCCGCCAGATACCGGTCTCCTTATCCAGGTACTGGATTGCGCCCCGGCTCACTGCGTAGACATACCCCTGGTCCTCGTACGCATCGACCAGCGAATCTGCAACTAGACCGTCCGCAACTCCATACCAGGTCCGCGTCATCTCGTCCAGGTCATACCCCAGCAGGCCGTGGTCGGTCGCGAGCAACAGACGCCCGCCCCTCACCGCCAGCCCGCGCGCGTCCCGGACGTCATCCAGTTCCACCAGCGGCCGCCAGTCGTCCGAAGCCGGGTCATAGACGGTTACCCCCCCGCGCTGCAGTACAAACAGCGAGTCACCCAGGGCCGCGGTGTCGACCATGCCGGGCTGCACATGCGTTGCCCAGTTGCCCATATCCCGGTCGTAGACGACACGGCACTCCCCCGCCTCCCCGCTGCCGCCGAACCACAGCCGGCCCGGGGTCACGGCGACCCAGTCGTACGGGCGGCGCGGTGCCGGCGTGCATTCCAGCCGCTCGAACTCCGGGTCGTAGCGCAACACCGCGGTGTCGGTCGCCAGCCAGAGCAACCCCGCGCTGTAGGTGAGCCGGTTCACCGGCACGTCGATAACCGGCTCCCAGCTTTCGACGTACTTATCGAACCGGTGCAGGCCCGAATCCCCACCGACCCAGACGTAATCCTCATCGAACGCCAGCCCGGTGATACGGCCCGGCACGTCATACGTCTGCCAGTCGTTGATGCGGACATCGGCCGACGCCAACCCGCTGTCGGTCACGACCCAGAGGATACCCTCGTCCAGGCCGAGCAAACGCACGCTGTTATCCGCCAGCCCGTTCCGGGTGGTGTACCGGCTCCAGACCATGGCGTCGCGGTCGTACGCGTACACGCCGTGGCGCGTCCCGAAAAAGAGGAACTCCGAAGCGTACGGGTCGTGACCGCCGTCCAGGATAACCGGGCGCTCGACGGGTACGACCCCGGCGGCAAGCACGAACAGCAGCAGGTAGCTCAGTTTTCCTCGTCCAGGATGAAGCCGGACGGGATTTCCTCCGGCCGATTCTGCCCGCTCCGGCGCAGCCGCCGCTTCTCCTCGGTGATGTAGGAGCCGCTTCGCCGCCGCTCCTCGTCCTGCGCGGATACGCGGATTGCGGCCGGCCCCTCGACCGGACAACGGGACTCGCACAGGCCGCAACCGATGCACATCCGCTTATCCACGACCGGCTTGAGCGCTTCGTCACCCGGCACGCTGACCGCCTCAATCGCATCATACGGGCACACCTCGTCGCAAATCAGGCAATGCCGGTCATCCGCCCAGGCGATACACCGACCCCTCACCACGGCCGCGGTGCCCATCCGCGCGTAGCTCTTCTCCTCGAGCGACAACCGGCGAATCGCGCCGGTCGGGCACGCCTGCCCGCAGGCGTTACAGTTCTTCTCGCACCCGCCGATGCGGGCCACCGCGTGCGGGGTCCAGATCCCGCCGAGGCCGGTTTCGAGCACACACGGCTGCAGGCAATTGGTCGGGCATGCCTTGACGCACAGGTCGCAGCGCAGGCACATGTCCAGGAAATCCGGCTCCGGGACCGCGCCCGGCGGCCGCACCAGCCCGTGCCGCAGCTTCGCCCGCACCAGCACCCGGGCCAGCGGGGCGAGCACGACCGCGGACCCGACCGCGACCAGCGCCTGGCGCCGGCCGGCATCGAACCGGACCGGCGCGAATCCGGGCCGATACCGGATCGCGCTATCCGGGCATTCATACCGGCAGGCCATACACTCGATACACTCGCCCGAATCCAGCTCCCGCTTGCGCCAGTCGATTGCGCCGACCGGGCACACATGCTCGCACCGGCCGCACGCGCGGCAGTCGCCGCGGAACGCAAACCGGAACAGCGACAGCTTGGAAAGCAACCCCAGCAACCCGCCGAGCGGGCACAGGTTCCGACACCAGAAACGCGGCCCGAGCAGGCCGAGCGCGAGAACGGCCAGGAACAACGCTGGCGCGACGAACGCCTCAGCGAACGCGACCGGCCGCATCCGCCCGGCCATGGCGGCAACGCGTGATAGCGCCGGGTAGACCGCCAGCGCGAGGGCTCGGTCGAACACGACCAGCGGGTCGAACCAGCCGACGAGCGACACGCCGAACAGCGCGGCCAGGACCAGGAACAGGAGCAGGACGTACTTGCCGATCGGGAACGCCACCGGCTTGCCCCGGCGCGGCAGTACAATATCGACCGCGTCGATGACCGTGCCAACCGGGCACACGAACCCGCAGAAAAACCGACCGAACACCAGCGTCAAGACGACCAACGCGAGCGACAGCAATGCCCCGGTAACCAAGGTCCGGCCGGCGATGCTCGTGACCAGCAGCACCAGCGGGTCGAGCCGCAGAAACACGTTCGGGAACGGAAATCTCGTACCGTACCGGGTCAGGGCAAAGAAAGCCAGGAACAGCAACAGGAATACGAACTGGATTGCGCGGCGGATGATACGGTACGTCTTGATCCCGGGTGCTGCCACGTTTTCTCTCCGTTTCCGCCGACGGGCGCCGGCCCAGCGGCTGCTAGACTTCGACCGTCTTCACGTCGGCCCGGGCGGTGTCGATCTCGCCCAGGCCCAGTTCATGCGCGGCAACGATGTGCTTCACGCTCTTGCCGGTGAAGGACTTGTCGTACCACGACGTGATGCCGACCGCATAGGAATCAACCGCAACCACATCCGTGCCGGCAATCACCGTGTCAAGCGCCACGGTCTTGCCCGGCCCGCCCGGCCCCCCACTGGTCAGGACGCGGGTCGCATCGATGACGGTCAGGTCCGCCTTGATCACGGTCGCCAGCTCGGCAACTGCCCGATGCAAATTCCTCTGGTGCAACGCTCCACGGTCCCATATCAAACCCATCAGATTCTTGATACCCAGGCTCACGCCGGTCGCGGAATGGGACTTGGCGGTCGGCAGGCTGATCAGCCTGTCACACCCGAGCGCCGCCTTGGCGACCTTGATTGTGGCCAGCTCCTGTCCCTCCGGCATCACCACGTCGGCGTACTGCCGTTCCTGGTCAAGCATCACGAGGCTGACCTTCTTCGGATCCTGCGGAACGCCGTCCACAGGCAAAGG
>CBDUZK010000018.1:0-21276 GCA_965371675.1 uncultured bacterium
CTCTCGCGGGTCGACCTGTTCACCATCTGGCAACTCATCCTTGTCGCCATCGGCCTGAAGGTGATGTTCGACATCAAGGGCTCGAAGTCGTACTGGCTCGTGGCCGCGGTCTGGGCCCTGATTACCGGCATCTTCGCGCTGATTGCATCCTTCACCGGCAGCTAGAATGACGGCTTTCCTGCTCGCGCTGCTGGTTGCCGCGCCGGCTGACACGCTCGACCTGACCCTGGACCAGGCCTTGCGCACCGCGCTCCGCCTCAGCCCGGCCCAAATCCAGGTCCGGGTCGCGCAGACCGAGAGCGCATCGAAGCTGGCGCGCGGCATCACCGACCTGCTCCCGACCGTGTCCGCGTCGGTCGGCTACGGCCACAGCGAAAGCAGCTTCCTGCCTCCTGATTCCTTCCTCCTCTCTCCTTCATGGGGCTGGACCGGTACGGTCAGCCTGAACCAGGTCGTATTCGACCCGACCGTTTTCGCCCGCATCGCCACGTCGGTAATCTACTCCGGCTACCACGCGACCGACGCGCGGGACAAACAGGCCCGGCTCATCTACGACGTCACCGCCGACTACCTGAACCTGCTCAAGTCCCACCTGCTGCGTGACGCTGCCACGGCCGCGCTCCGGCGCGCCGAGGAGAACCTGCGGATTGCCGACGCCCGGCAGGAACTCGGCGCGGCGTCGCGCATCGACGCGATGCGGTCCGCGGTATTCGAATCCCAGGCTGAAATCGACCTGCTCCGGGCCGACCGGATCCTCGCGACGCAGCAGGAGACCTTCAAGGCCACGGTCGGTCTCGACGACCCGGTCCCGATCCGGCCGGTCGAACGACTGGCCGCGCCCGCCGACCTCGACCTGCCCGACCCTGACAGCTTGCTCGAAGAAATCCGGCGCCGCAACCCGGGCCTCGCGCTTGCCGCCCGAACCCGAACCGCGGCCGGCATCAACCACGCCGCCGCAATCGGCCGGGCCCTGCCCGGCATCTCAGCCTACTGGACGTCCAGCTACTCGGATTCGCTCTTCCCGTCCAGCTACAACCGCTGGACCGAACATCACGCCATTACCTACGGCCTCCGGGCGTCATTCCCCCTGCTCGACCTGAAATCCTACGTGCTCGGCATCGTCGACGCCGCCAACGAATCGCGCCGCGCCCGGGCGGCCGCGCGCGCGGCCGAACTCCGGATCCGGGCGACCGCCACCGCCGCGACCCTCGAGTACGGCGAAGCGAAACAGACCTACGACTACTCGCGCCGCAATCTCGAACTGAACGAACAGCTCCATGAACTGGCGACCGAACAGCGCCGCCTCGGCGGCATCTCACTCGCCGACTATTTCGGCGTCGAGGCCGACCTCGCCCGCGCGCGCGCAACGCTCATCAGCGCCCTCTGCGATACGTACATCCAGGCCGCCCGCATCAACTACCTGCTGGGCGTGAGCACGATTGACCCGGACCGGAAGGAGAACCAATGAAGCGCCGCACCCGGACCATCCTGATTGTCGTCGGGGTAGTGATTATCCTCGCCGTAATCGTCCTCGCCAACCTCCGCAAGACCGAGTCCGGCATCACGGTCCAGACCGCCGAAATCGACTACGGCTCGATTCGCTCGGTGGTCACCGCCACCGGTGAACTCCGCGCCCGGGCACAGGTCAATCTCCAGGCCCAGGTCATGGGAGTTGTCCGGAACCTGTACGTTGAGGAAGGAGACTGGGTCGACCGGGGCGACCTGCTGCTGCAGATCGACCGGCGCCGCTACGAAGCCCAGCTCGTCCAGGCCCGGGCCCGCCACACCCAGGCAAGACTCAGCCACGCCCGGGTCGAAAGCCTGTACCAGCGCGGCCTGGTTTCGGACGAACAGCACGAGGGTTCGCGGGCGTCCTTCGAGATGACCCGGGCCCAGTTCGAAGAAATCCAGGACCAGTACGAAAAGACTTCGATCCGCGCGCCAATCTCGGGCACCGTGGTCAAGATCAACGTCGAGCAGGGCGAAACCGTCATCGTCGGCACGATGAACAGCCCTGGCACGGTCATCATGGTCGTCGCCAACATGTCGCGGATGCTCGCCCTCGTCCGGGCGGATGAGGCCGACGTCGTATCACTCCGGCTCGGACAGCACGCCGAAGTCGAAGTGGACGCCCTGCCCGATACCGTCTTCGCCGGCACGGTATCGGAAATCGGCTACATGCCGATCCAGAGCCTGGGCGCAATCAGCGGCGAGGGCGTTGACTTCGAGATTGAAATCACGCTCGACAGCACGACCTCGGTCCTGCGTCCCGGCATGTCGGTCAGCGGCGAAATCGTGACCGCGCAACTCGACAGCGTGCTGGTCATACCCGTCCAGGCCATGGGCCGGCGCGAAGTCGAAGGCGAGGAACAGGAAACCGTATTCGTGGTCGAAGACGGCAAGGCGGTGCTGAAAACGGTTCGGACCGGTGAGTCCAGCGACACCGACATCGAAGTAATCGAAGGCCTCGGACCCGGCGAGGAAATCATCACCGGGCCCTACAAGGTCCTTGCCAAACTCAAAGACGGTCGCAGCGTGAAACCCGAAGCGAAGAAGAACGATGAAGACAACGAACGCAGTGGTATCAAGGTTCGCATCGGCGGCTAACGTGAAACCCCATTCCTCTCTCCTTCCTCCTCATTCCCCCCTCCTCATTCCTCATTCCTGATTCCTCATGCCTCCTCTCATCCGCACCGAACAGCTCACCAAGAGCTACCGCGCGGGTCGGGCCGAGGTCAACGCGCTGCGCGGCGTCACGCTTACAATCGAGCACGGCGAATACGTCGCCCTGATGGGCCCGTCCGGCTCGGGCAAATCCACTCTGATGCACCTCATCGGCTGCCTCGACACCCCGACCTCCGGCACCTACGAACTCAACGGCCAGGATGTCGCCCGGCTCGACGACGTCGAGCTCGCCCGGCTCCGCAACCGGGAAATCGGCTTCGTGTTCCAGAGCTTCAATCTCCTCCCCCGACTCCCGGCCCTCGCCAACGTCCAGCTACCTATGATCTACGCCGGCACCCGTCCCCGCGAACGCGACCGCCGCGCCCGTGAACTCCTCGCCCTGGTCGGACTTGAAGACCGCATGGACCACAAGTCGAACGAACTGTCCGGCGGTGAGATGCAGCGGGTCGCGGTCGCTCGCTCGCTCGCCAACGACCCCTCGCTCATCCTCGCCGACGAACCGACCGGCAACCTCGATACGCGGACCGGCCAGGAAATGATGGCCCTGTTCGACCACCTGGCCGAACAAGGCAACACAATTATTGTCGTCACCCACGACAAAGACGTAGCCGGCCACGCCCGCCGCGTCATCCGGCTCCGGGACGGAATGGTAGAGGCATAATTGATGCGGTTTCTCGATTTGCTCAAGCTGGCCTTCCAGACCTTCCGCACCCACCGGATGCGCTCCTTCCTGACCGCGCTCGGCATCATCATCGGCGTGATGACCGTCATCGCCATCATCTCGCTCATCCAGGGCATGAACCAGGAAGTCGAACGCCAGATCAGTTCGCTCGGCTCCAACACCATCTTCATCCAGAAATTCTCCTGGGGCATGGGCCAGATCGACTTCGACGAAGTCGGCAAGCGGCCCGACCTCACCCTCGCCGACGCCGAAGCCATCGCCCGCCTGCCGTCAATCGCCCGGGTTGCGCCCCAACGCTCACGCTCGGTCAACCGTATCACCTGGCGCGGCAACAAGGCCACCGGCGTCGAAGTCACCGGCGGCACTCCCGGTATCGCAGCGACCGCCAACATCACGACCGAAGCCGGCCGCTTCATCAACTCCAACGACAGCCTCCGCAAACGCTCGGTCTGCGTCATCGGCGGCCAGGTCGTCGACGACCTCTTCCCCAATACCAACCCGATCGGCAAACGCATCGACATCGAAGGCAGGCGCTTCACCATCATCGGGGTACTCGAACGCAAAGGCAGCTTCATGGGCCAGAGCCAGGACAACAATATCATCGTCCCGCTCTCCACATTCACGAAATACTTCCCGCTCCCGCACAGCCGACGCGGGCGCATCTTCCGCGGCATCTCGATCCAGGTCATGCCCCGCAAAGGCGTACCAATCGACCGCGCCATCGACGAGATTCGCGAACTCATGCGCCGCCGCCACGGACTCGGCTACGACAAATCCGACGACTTCGGCATCAACACCCAGGATACGCTCCGAGAACTGTACCAGAACCTCACCCGCGTCGCCATCATCGTCATGATTGCGGTAGCCGGCATCTCGCTGCTGGTCGGCGGCATCGGCATCATGAACATCATGCTCGTCGCTGTCGCCGAACGTACCCGCGAAATCGGCCTGCGCAAGGCGCTCGGTGCCACCAGCCGGGTGGTGCTCTGGCAGTTCCTGCTCGAATCGGTATTGCTCTCCGTGGTCGGGGGCCTGATCGGCGTCGGCATCGGCGTCGGCATCGCGGCCATCGCCGGTGCCCTGATCCACATGAACGCAGCCGCTCCGTTCTGGGTCATTCTCCTCGGCTTCGGATTCTCCGCCGGAGTCGGCATCTTCTTCGGCATATACCCCGCCTCCCGGGCCGCCAAACTCAACCCGATTGAGGCTCTCCGCTACGAATAGCGCTTCCCTCGTCAGTCCTCATTCCTCGGTCTTCCTCCCTCTCCCGGACAGCACCACAGCCAGCCTAACAGATTGATTATTCGTCGCTTAGGCAAACCAGACGCTGGGGGCATGACCCAATCCCGACGGGGACATGACCGGCATTCCTGCCCCCAATCTCAAATCCACAATCTCAAATCTACAATCGCAGAGGGTCGTGTCCCCAGAACACCTTCATTCTTCACAACTTACACCACTCACCGGGCAGACGGGACGGGGAGAACGCCGGCATGGCGACGATAGTGCTCAAGAACCGAGAAAGTCAGCATTGTCCGAATCAGATGGGTTGACAACCCGAAGTCCCCTATCTATAATCGGTTATGTATGTCCGTGAGTTCCGGTGCATTGATTGCGACTGCGTCTTCGAGGCGCTCGTATTGAGTGCGAACGACGAAGCCAAAACGGTGTGCCCGGAATGCGGCGGGCGGAAACTTGAAGTGCTGTTTTCAGTGTTCGGAGTTTCAGGAAGCGATAAGCGAGTCGCAAGTTCCAGCAATTGCACCAGTTGCATGACACGCAACGGCGGCACTTGCTCCTAGGAGGGGACCATGACCATAACCAAAGCCGATCTTGTCGAAAAGATCACACGTCAAGTGTCACCCAACATCACCAAGCGGGATGTCGCCCGCATCGTTCAGATGTTCCTTGATGCGATGTGTCAGACACTGGTGGACGGTAACCGTATCGAAATCCGGGGCTTCGGTGTGCTCAACACCAAGTTGCGCAAGCCCAAGATCGCGCGCAACCCGAAGACCAAGGAGCCGGTCAACATCCCGCCCCGGCGCGTGCCGGTGTTCAAGGCGTCGCGCCTGCTCAAAGCAAGTCTTATGAAAGGAGGACTCTAGCCTATGCCTTGTGGCAAGAAACGTAAGTTGCGCAAGATCAAGCGCCACAAGTACAAGAAGCGCATCAAGTCGATGCGTCACAAGAAGAAGCGCTAGCCCGCTTCTCCGAGATTGAAAGCAGGGGTGCTCGTCATCCCTGCTTCTGCTTCTCCGGGTCGGAATTCAGCGAACCAGCAACACGGAACAGGACACCCGGCTCAGGACCGCATCCGACACCCCGCCAAGCTGCTTGTCTTCGGGACCGCCGAGACCGTACCGCCCGAGCACAACCAGGTCATGCCCGCCCTTCACAACCAGGCTCACGATTTCTGCGGCCGGCTTGCCTTCGAGCAGTTCGGTCCGGGCCCGAGCCCCGACCCGCTCGACCACCCGCTCCGCGTCGGCCAGGATTGCCCGACCGTCCGCGCGGAACCCTTCCTCAAGCTCGGACCCCAGGTCCACACGGTACATGGTCGGTATGTACACCACCGTCGCCACGGTCAACTCGGCCCCGGATGCCAGGGCCAGGTCCGCGGCCGCTTCGATTGCACGCACCGCGTGCTCGCTCCCGTCCGTCGCCACCAGTATCTTTCCGAATCGCATCACTCCTCCGTTTCCGGTTGACAGTTCAGGGCAGGTCCCAATGCAGGACCATGCCGGTGTGCGCCACGCGCACGATGTCGGACGCGCGTCCGAACCGCACCAGGTCCCCGGTCTCGACCGGCGGCACGACGCCGCACTCCGGGCAGGGCTCATACTGCAGTTCGTACTCACCTCGAATCGCCCAGCCTTCAATCACCTTCCGATCCGAATCCGGCTCCAGGATCCGCAGGAACTCGACACCCGGAATCTTCACGTCGCCGCCCGGCACCGGGGTGCCGCACTGTGCGCACTTGTACAGACGCCGAATCCGGATTTCGCGCCGCACGCCATCCTCGATCTCATCGACCAGATGGTAGTTCGGATACAACCGGACCAGTTCGCTCGCGCCCATCGGGTGGATGCCAACCCCGGTCAGCAGCCAGGTCCGGTCCAGTTCCGGGTTCCCCTCGTGCAGCACGCGACTCCGGCGGGTCAACTCGCGGCCGGTCTCAAGCTCCGTCCTGCGCCGGTCCTCCAGGCCCAGCTTGTCGAGGAAGCTCCGGCGCGCCCAGGTCCGGTACTCACGTTCCCTGAGCGCACTCCTGAGTTCCTCATTTCCCTCCCGGTTTTTCGGAACCAGGTACAGGAAGAACAACTTGATACGGTACGCCGCGCTCCGGTCGAAGTAGAATATCGCGGGCCAGACGCACACGTACAGCACGCCACGCAGGATGGCAACCGCAACGTCAAGCTCCCGCTCCTTCCCGCGGAACTCCCCACAGATGACGTACAGGCTCAGGTGGTAGAGGATGGCGATGACAAACCCGAGGTAGAACCAGGCGAACATGATCGGGAACACAAGGTCCACAAGCCGCTCAGCCGCGCTAAAGTGATTCATGCACACTCCAAGCTAGCCGACCCCGGGCACAAATCAAGCTCGTTCTGCTTGACAGGCAAGGTTCGAGCCGCCATGCTCAACCGGACGAGCAATGTGGAAGAATCGCATCGACCTGAGCAGGATCGCGGGCTGGGCCGCGCTCATTCTCGTCGCCGTCGTCCTGCTTGCGCTGATCTGGTTCATCTGCACCGCATTCTTCCTGGGCCGCCACCACTTCGGCCTCGGCGGCTGACGCTACGCCGGCCGGCGCTTATCGAGCACCAATCGCCAGACGAGAGCGGCGATGATGCCGCCGGCCAGCGGCGCGATGATGAACAACCAGAGCTGCCCGAGCGCTGCTCCGCCCACGAACACCGCCGGGCCGAGGCTGCGCGCCGGGTTCACCGAAGTCCCGGTCACCGGTATCCCGACGATGTGAATCAGCACCAGCGCCAGACCGATAGGCAGGCCTGCGAACCCCGCCGGCGCCTCCTTGCTCGTCGCCCCGAAGATGACGATGAGGAAGAGCGCGGTGAACACGACCTCGAAAACGAACGCCGAAGCCAGCGAGTAGCCGCCCGGCGAGTGTGCACCGAACCCGTTCTGGCCCAGACCATTGACCGCGATCGAGTAGCCGCCGAGACCCGAGGCAATCCACCAGAGAACCGCCGCGCCAGCGATGGCCCCGATGCACTGGGCAACAACGTACAGGATTGTATCCTTGAGCTTCATCTTGCCCGCCACCAGCATCGCGACACTGATGGCCGGGTTGATGTGACAGCCCGAAATGTGCCCGATGGCGTACACCATCGCCAGCACGGTCAAGCCGAACGCGAACGAGATTCCGAGGAAGCCAACCTGGTCCCCGGCAATCACCGCGCTGCCGCAACCAACCAACACCAACGCGAACGTACCGAGCAACTCGGCCACAAACTTTCGGCCGCTGCCGTACTCCATACTGCCTCCTTTGATACGGTAACCCGGCCGGGCCACGTCCCTGCCGGACCACATCGCCATTCTGGCCGACCCGCCCGGCGTGTCAAGTCCGGTCCGCACTCCGCCACCAGGCTTGACTGGCTTGACCCGGATTCTATGCTGTTATGGTGTGGTGAATGGGTAGTATCGAAGCTCGGCCACCTGCGTTCCGGCGCACGACACGAGCGGAGATGTCCCATCGCCCCGCAGGTCCGCAGCAAACAGACATAACTGGAGGTGTTGATGGTTCGACGTTCGTTGTGCGCATTGATGCTGGTATCCCTGGTCGCCGCTCCGGCGGTCTTCGCCCAGAACGGACCTGAAGGATGGATCCAGAAAGCCGGGTTCGAACTTCTCTTCAACCAGAGCTTCTACTCCGACAACTGGACCGGTGACGAGAAGACCTCCGGCTCCCTGACCGCGTCGCTCGGCCACACCGCCCAGCGTCAGTTCGCGGACCCGGTACGGTTCGAACACGAGATGGCGCTGGCCTTCGGTGAGCAGGCCACGAAACAGGACGAGAACGCGGGCGGTGGCTGGGATGTCAACAAGTCCGAAGACAAGATCCGACTCGACGACGTGCTGCGGTTCACGCTCGGCTTGTGGGTCGACCCGCTGCTTAGCGTCCAGCTCAAGTCCCAGTTTGTCGACAAGCGCGACACGACGCAGATGCTCTGGATCAACCCGGTCCAGTTGCTGGCAGCGGCCGGGTTCGGCCGGAAGTTCTTCAATGACTCCACCCGCACTCTGACCAGCGAACTCGGCGGCGCCGCGCGCCAGCTCTTCGACCGGGCCGACACCTTGACTGTCTCGGACGCCGGCATCTCCTGGATAACGGCGTTCAAGACCATCGTCGGCTCGCCCAACGCCGACTACGCGTCCCGGCTCACGCTCTACAAGCCGCTCCTCAACCTCGGCGGCGAAGCCGAACTCGGAACCTGGCCCCAGGTGGACTGGGAGCACACACTGTCCGCCCGGTTCAACAAGGTGCTCTCCGGCAAA
This sequence comes from uncultured bacterium, assembly GCA_965371675.1. Lineage (GTDB taxonomy): Bacteria > Hydrothermota > Tepidihabitantia > Tepidihabitantales > Tepidihabitantaceae > DSBX01. The sequence continues at coordinate 8,891 of CBDUZK010000018.1, forward strand.
ATCTACGTCTAACTGCTCTTCGACGAAATCGTCGACCCGGATGTCCGATTCAAACAGACGCTCGGCATGGGTCTTTCCCTTGCCTGGCCTTCGTCCGAATAGACCGCGACTGAAGCCTGAAAGGAGACTGAGGTGTTCAAGGAGTTCAAGGAATTCATCATGCGCGGCAACGTTGTCGACATGGCGGTCGGCATCGTCATCGGCGCCGCGTTCGGCACAATCGTCAAGTCGCTGGTGGCCGACGTCATCATGCCGCCAATCGGCCTGCTGCTCGGCAAAGTCGACTTCAACAACCTGTTCGCGGTCATCAAACAGGGCACCGAGACCCCGGGCCCCTACGCGACGGTTGCCGACGCCCAGGCGGCCGGCGCGGTGACAATCAACTGGGGCGTGTTTATCAACACGATCATTGCCTTCGTTATCGTCGCGTTCGCCATCTTCATCCTCATCAGGCAAATCAACCGGATGAAGCGGGAGAAACCGGCGCCCCCGGCCGAGCCGACCGAGAAGGGCTGCCCCTTCTGCCTGACGAAGATACCGATTAAGGCGACCCGGTGCCCGAACTGCACGACGCAGTTCGAGGGCGCGCAGACCTAGCCCGCCCGATACTGCAGCACTGCCGGCCCGGCCCGCCGCCGGGCTAGTTGTTCAGGAAATAGCTCACGATGTTAACGCCCATGCGGAACGCAAGTTCACGCACCTCGGGCGGGTCATCGTGGGCTTCGGTCCAGCCGTCGCTGATATTGGTGTTGAAGGTATAGTAGACTGCCATCCGGCCGCCCAGAAACAAACCGTAGCCCTGCGGCGGTCCTTCCTCGTGCTCGTGAATCTTTGGCAGCCCGTCCGGGAAGTCGTACACCTGGTGGTAGATCATGTGTCCTGCCGGCAGCTCGACCAGCTCGTTGTTGGGAAACACGCGGGCCAGCTCGCGCCGGAATGCCGGGTCCATGCCGTAGTCGTCGTCCGCGTACAGGAACCCACCCGCTTCCAGGAACCGCCGCAGCCGGACCACTTCCTCGTCGGTCAGGCTGACGTTGCCGTGCCCGGTCATGAACAGGAAAGGCGTGGCGTACAGCTTCTCATCCATCAGGCTGACCTGCACCTCGTCTTTGCTCGCCCGGATGTTGGTCCGCCGGTTCAACTCACGACACAGGTTGGGTATCGCATCCGGGTCGTTGTACCAGTCTCCCCCTCCACCGTACTTGAGCCGCGCGATCTCAAACCCGGCACCACGCGCCCCGGCCATCACCAGCAGTATCGCGAGAACAAACAGGCGCGTCATCGCGTCACGCACGGCGCGACCGGGCCAGCCGTTTGACCGCGGCCAGGTACTTGTAGGGCAGAGCTACTTCGCCCAGGTATATGTGCCCGTGCTTGCGCCCGCCGTGGCAGTCGCCGCCGCCGGTCACCAGCAACCGGTTCTTCTCCGCCACCTCCCGCAGACGGTCGGTCTGCGTCGCCGAGTGGTCCGGGTGCCATACTTCGAGCCCGTCCGCCCCGGCCGCAATCGCGGCATAGAGCACGGACTCCCTGCGGTAGATACCCGGGTGCGCGATGACCGCCACGCCCGCGTACCGCTTGATCAGTTCAATCGCTTCCGCCGGGGTCTGCTTGAACTTCGGCACGTAGGCCGGCCCGTCGTACCCGATGTAGCGCCGGAACGCCGTCTCGGTATCGGGAACAACACCCGCATCGACCATCGCCTGGCCCACGTGCGGCCGACCCAGCGCCGCCGGTCCCGCGAGTTCCTGCACCCGCTCCCACGTGACCGCAAGCCCCAGGCCCTGCAGCTTCTCGACCATCTGCCGGGCCCGGTCCGCACGCGCCGCGCGGAACTGCCGGAACCGGTCGCGCACCGCGGGATCCGCGAAGTCCATGTAGTAACCGAGAATGTGGACGTCGATGCCCTCCGCGGTGCAGCTCATTTCCACTCCGGGCACGACCTCCACCCGGTGACGGCGACCCGCCTCCCGGGCGCGCTCGATGCCCTCCACCGCGTCGTGGTCGGTCACCGCGACCGCGCTCAAGCCGAGCCAGCGGGCCCGGTCCACCAGTTGTTCGGGAGTGAACAAGCCGTCCGAGAAAACGGTGTGGGCGTGCAGGTCGACCAGTCGGTCGGCCGGCTCGACCGGCCTCAGCAGATGAGAGCCGCCCAGGGTCTACTCCATCCGGCGGCCGACGGTTTCCTGGTACTCCTTGACGAGCTGGTCAACCTCGGCCGCCATCTCGTCCATCGCCTCGCGTTTCTCGGCGACGAACTGCTCGTCCTCGATGCTCGGCAGGTTGATCAGCACGTTCAGGCGCGCGCCGCGGAACGCGGAATCGAAGTTCATGACCGCCACGCCCGCATCGGTAATCGAGCTCTTGTTGCCGTGCTCGATCACCACCCGGCCGTCGCGCAGCGAATCGAGCGCGAGCGACATCGTCTTGAACGGCGTTGCCGCCGCCACCTTCATCGCCTCGCTGATTGCCTCGGCCCGCTTCTGCCGCTCGACCTCGCTCATCTTCGGCAGCTTGTAGGCCGCCATCACCTGCTTGAACGACTCGGCGTCCTCATCGACCAGGCTCAGGAATTTCTCGCGCCTCACGACGAACCGATCCCGGACCCCGGACAGCTCCTCGTCGAACTCCGCATAACCCTTCTTGCCAATGGTCAGCTTCGCCACCATCGTCATCAGGGCCGCGCCCAGCGACCCGTTGAGCGCCGCGGTCGAGCCGCCGCCCGGCGCCGGTTCTTTGGACGCGAGCTCGTTCAGGAAATCGGGCAGCCCCTTGCCCGGCACCAGCTTGTTCTCCAGGACCTGGTCCCGGCTGAAGCTGTTCAATTGCAGGTAGAACCGCGCGCAGGCGTTCAGGGCGCCTTGCGGCACGAGCCCGACGATCTCGGACTCGAGCACGTTCACGCCCCAGCGCTCGGCCTCGCGCTTCACCGTCTGGAACTGCCGGTTGAGCGGGGTCTTGGTGTAGTGGGTCATATTGATAGACACCTGCACGCATCCCCGGTGCTTGATCTCGAACCCGAGCGCCTTCGCGAACCGGAACCCGCCGCTCCGGAACCGGATGCCCTTGGCGATCCGCTGGGCAATCTTCAGGTTCTTCGTATCGAGGTACACATTGTACGCGACCAGCGGCGCGCGCACGCCGACCACGGTTGCGCCCGCGGTCGGGTGCAACTCCGGCTTGCCGAAATCCGGCGCCCGGTCCGGGTCCTGCTTGATTGCGGTCCGCAGCCCCTCGAACTCGCCCTTGCGGATAATCGCCAGGTCGGTCCGGTCCGGCCGGGTCGCGGCCAGCTCGTACAGGTAGGTGGGGATCGAAATCTCGTCCGCGATCCGCTTCGCCAGGCGTCGCGCCAGTTCGATGCACTCCGCCTGCTTCACGCCGGTGATCGGCACGAACGGCACGACGTCGGTCGCGCCCATGCGCGGGTGCTCACCGGTGTGTTTGGTCAAGTCGATCAACTCGCTCGCCTTCCGTACCGCCCGGAACGCGGCTTCGAGCACCGCCTCCGGTTCGCCGACGAAACTGACAACCGCGCGGTTGTGGTCCGAGTCCATCTCATGGTCGAGCATGCTCACGCCGTTCACCGACTTGATGACGCTCAGGATCTGCTCGATTACCTCGGGCCGGCGGCCCTCACTGAAGTTAGGTACGCACTCAACCAGTCTGCGCATGGTCTGAACTCCTTTCAGCAGTCAATATCACACCCGTAACCGGAATCAGGAGCCAATACTACGCCTGCGGGTCTGGCTGTCAATCGGGCTGCCCGGGTACGACGCGGCTCAGGTCTTCGACCAGATACCGATTCGGCAACCACACGGGTCCGCGAATGCCGCCCAGTAGCCCATGTCGCCGCCGATCTCGATCTTCGGCTGCAGCGTCTTGGCGCCGAGCTCCCCGGCCCGCTTGAGCGCGGCCGGGATGTCATCCACCCCGACATACACTTCGATGCCGGGTTCAGGCATCTTCTCGACCTTATTGAACCCGCCGCCGACCCCGTCTTCGACCTCGAACAGCACGTAGCCGTCGAACGAGTCCTGCATCTTCCATCCGAACAGCTCGGCGTAGAACCTGCTCGACTTCGCCAGGTCGGTCGAAGGAATCTCCCAGTGAATCAGCCTGTTCATCTCCTGCCCCTTTCAAGCTCCCTGCTCACCGCAACCGCACTACGCGGCCCGGCCACCGGTTTTGACCCCGGTGTACTTCGATGTAATACGCGCCCGCCGGCACCCGACACCCGTCGCTCCCGATGCCGTCCCAGGTGACGCTTGACGCACCATGCCCGACGCTCAACATGCCCAGCGTTCGCACCACCCGGCCGGCAACGTCGCGGACAATCACGCGCACCCCACCGGCCCAGGCGCCCGGCAACCGGATCGTCACCGCGCCGCGGAACGGGTTCGGATACACCCCGACCCGGCGCAGCGACGCGGGCTCCAGCTCCCGGATTCCGGTTCCGAGGTTCACTGCCAGCCGGGCCATCAGGTCACCGCTTGCCAGCGGCAGCCAGCGGATTGAAGCTGAACCGAACCAGGATGCGCTGTCGACCGGCGCGGTCCGGTCTTCCCCGATAGCAGGCCCGGAAGCGCTCCGAGGCCAGAACGCGACCAGCCACAGGTCTCCTTCCGGACCGAGCAGTGTGTCGAACGGAACGTCAAGCCACGTCTCGGGCTCCGCGGCCCGGACCGACTCCGCCTCGCAGTACGGGTTCTCAAGGTCCGGTTCCCCGCTGTCGCCCGGACACACCAGCACCCGGGCAAACGGCTGGGTGTCGGCCACAAACAGCCGGGCCGCGGCCAGGGAGAACCCCCGGTCCGGCCGGTCGAACCGGATTGCCACGCCCCAGTCCCTGGTCGGTGAGCCGACCCGCAGGAACCAGGTATCGCGCATGCCGTCGTCGCAGCGCAATTCGCCGGCTTCCGAACCGCGGATTCGCAGCCGGATTGTATCGTTACCGGGGCACTGATCCCCGGCCAGGCTCGTGAACACAACCATCTCAAACGTGTCCGCGGTGACGACCCACGGCTCGAACCGCACCAGCGCATGTTCGAGCGCACCCAGGCCGGACAGGGTCTGCACGTCCTCATACCCGTCCACGCGCACGGTCACGTCGAAGCTCTCGGTCGCCCTGCCGTAGTTGAACACGCTGACGGTCGGCACGATGCTCATGCCGACCAGTTCATCAGCAAACGGACGGCCGATCAGCTTCGGGCACACGTCGTGCTCGAGCCGGTAGAATCGGATTGCCAGGCTGTCGTGCAGCCGGTTCGCTGCCGGGCTCGCGTCGAACAGGTATTCGAGCCCGACCGTGCCGTCAGTGTTCTCGATGCCGACCGAGCACGAATCGACGCCCGGCCCGAAACCATCCGGCACGTCCAGGTACTGGAACAGCACCGTGCCGCTCGTGTCGAACACCGCCTGGAACGTACAACTGTCGCCACCGCCGTGGAAACGCACCCCGACCCAGCTCACGACGAACCGGGCATTGGGGCCGTCCACCAGGTGGTACACCGCTCCGCCCTCGGACGGGTCCAGGTCGGTCCAGAGCGGCGCGAGCAGCGCGTTCGGGTCCCGCGTGCCCGGAATCGGGTAATGGTGGAACTGATGGCTGCTCGATGTGAAGCTCAACCACCCGTTGGAGCACACGCGGATTGAATCGTACTCCTGCCCGTAGAACCCGACCCCGAACCCCAAGGCGAGCGGCCCGGCGTTGTCGTCGTCGCCCAGCTCGATGCGCGTGCCGGACCCGGTGATGTCAATCCAGTCGAATACCGGTCCCGGGGTCGTATCCGAATCCAGCCATCGGTATCCGCCCTCATCCGGCCCGTGCGCGACCGCCAGCGCGGCCGCCAGCATCAGGGATACCGTTACGCGTGTCAGGGTCAGTTCCCCAGGTACACAACCGGCCGGGTCAAGCTCCGGCCCGAACCCGACACCCGGCAGAAGTACACGCCGGCCGGCTGTTCCCGGCCGCTCTCGTCTCGTCCGTCCCAGGTCACCGCACACGCGCCAGCCATGTTCGGCACCAGGCGTCGCACCAGGCGCCCGGACCGGTCGAGCATGCACACCGCCGCGTCCGCCGGCCGTCCGGCCCGCAGCCTTACTTCGAACCGGCCTTGACACGGATTCGCGCCCCATCGGGCCCACTGCTCCGGCCTCGGCCCGGCGCGCGGCTCCGCCACCCCGACCCCGTGCTTGTACAACCGGATTGTAACGTCCACCAACGCGGTCAGCTTCTCCTGCTCCTCGTTCGACCAGACCGCGCAATGGTCACCGGTCCGGCCCAGCACCAGGCTGTGAACGCCCGCGGCCGCGTCCTCCTCATGCGCGAACGCCCCGAACTCCGCGCCCGCCAGGTAATCCCGGAACCCGACCCGGTCACACATGAAGAAATCCACCCCGCCGGTGCTGCACGGCAGCGCGTACTCGTTCGCCCCGCCCGAACTCCAGCAGTCATACCCGTACACCGTCGTGCGCGGTACGGCCCAGGTCACGTCCAACCGGTACACGTCCAGCCCGGGCGCGGAGTCGGCACGCACCGCGAGTGAATCCCGCCGGCCCGCCAGCGTGCACGCGTAGAAGAAGTGCGTGCCCGGCGCGCAGTCGGCCGAATCGATAATCAGGCCCGGGCTGTGCCGACCAAGCTCACTCATCACGTCCAGGTAGTAGTTCTGCCAGTCCCCGAGCGTCGTCGTGTAAGTCCCGGCCCGGTCGGTCGTCCCGAAGAAGCAGTTGTAGAGCTCGGTCGTCTGCCACCCCTCGCTCAGCAGCTTGATGATTGCGCCGTCCACCGGCCGCCCGTCCGCGTCACACACCGCCACGGTCAGTGTGCAGCAGTCACTGTAGGTCCCGATGACGCTGCGCTGCCACCCGTCGTTGCGCCAGTCCCATATCGCCGAGCAGTCCTTGCTGCCGCCGTGCCGCCGGTCATAGGCGATGCCCGGGTTGTTGATGTTGGTCGCACCGCCGCCCAGGTCCACCTGCCATGGTCGGAACCCGCCCCCCCACCATATCTCGCACCAGACGTGGTCCTCGTTGATGTCCAGCACCCCGCCGCATGGTATCAACGCGGTCCGGGCCGCCGCGCACAGCAGGTCCTGCACCTCGCCGCAGTTGCCGTTGTGGTCCCGGGCGATCTCGACCGGCTGAATCGGCCGCGGCGGCTGGGCCGAGGTCGGCAACGTATGCGCCACCCACCGTGACACGACCGCCACCGCGGGCAGCGTATCCGGATACCCCAGGTCCCGGTTGGTCCAGTGCTGGCGCTCGCCGTTCCAGAGGACCGTGGTCCCGGCCAGCTTCTCCTTCAGCAGCGGGTACCCGGAGTCGCACTCGTTGAACAGGAACCCGCGCCAGAACCAACCGGACACGTACTTGACCGTCTCGTCCGTTATCTTGGGCATGATTACCCACCAGTAGTACACGTCCCGCGGGATACTCACCAGCGTTGTCTCACCCGCGACGATTGCCCGGTATCGGGTCGTGGACCAGTAGTCCCCGCCCCGCAGCGGGTCGCCGTGGTCCACGATGTCCACGTAATCAAGCAGTGGGTCGCTCGCGTACGCATCCGCCACGTTGTCGACCAGCAGTTGCGTCGGCAGGTAGATGAACACGGTCGGCGCGAGGTGCGCGACCTGGAAGCACAACTCGTCGTAGTAGCGCTTGTCCGGGCAGCTCACGATCATGTCTCCGAACGCATTCTGGGTCGATGCGGGCAGGCGACGGAACTTGTCGGCGAGATCGCTCTTCAGCCAGTCGGGCGCGACCTCCACCGCGAGCTGCGCGGTTTCGGTCAGGAACACCGGCAGCAACGTATCCCTCAACCGCTCCGCCGCGCTGTCGAACACAACCGCCAGCCGTTCGCCCGCCGGTATCATCACCTGCCGGCTCATCGAATCAATCAGGCTCCAGCCGGAATCCGAAGGCAGCGCCGGCAGGTCGGGCGTAGTCAACCCGGACGTCGGCCTCGGCGCACCGACCGTGGCCCGCCGGCCCGTATCCCAGGCCGGCCGCGATTCAATCACGCCGGTCACACCCGGCTCAACGCCGGCCGCCAGACCGACTACCAGCGACAGTAGCAGCAATATTGTGTATTTCATCACCGCCATCCTCGTCTCGCAACCCCTGCCTGTCAAGTCGAAAGAGAAACCCGGGAACCGGAACGAAACCACAAAGGCACAAAAACACGAAGACAAAAGGCCATGAATCGCGGGGATTTGCGACACCCGCGCTGACGGTCGACAACCCAGGAGCAACGACAGAGTCGTTGCACTCCATATCCGACTCTCTTGGCGTCCTCCGGTCGGTCATTGGGACTTGGACCTTGGTCATTTTCTCTCTTGGCGTCCTTGGCGGTCAACTTCCTCATTCTGCACTCTGACTTCTACCCTCTTTGTGCTCTTTGTGCCTTTGTGGTAAGATTCCTGTGTCGGCTTCCGGGAAAGAAACCGCGCCGGCACGCGGGGGCGCACTGGCGCGGAAACATGAAAGCCCGGCCCTTACCGGGTAAGCAGCACCTTGCTCATCTTGGTCTCGTTATCGGAGCGCACCTCGATGAAATACGCGCCCGCCGGCAGCCTGCGGCCGTCGGTCCCGGTGCCGTCCCACACCCACTGCGCCCGGTCGCCATCGGCCCGCACCGAGAAGTCGCGCACCGCGCGTCCGCTCGCGTCGTAGATCCGGCCGTGCGCCCGATGCCCGGGCATGGCCGCGAGCCGCACGGTCACCCGGTTGCGGAACGGGGTGGGCGCGGCGCTCATGCGCATCAGCACCTTGCACGTGGCCGCATCGCTCGTGATGAACGTCATCGGCGGAATCCCGCCGGTGACTGTGAAGTCGTCGATGTAGAACCCTTCGCCCCGGTCGCCGTCACCATCGCTCTTGAACCCGATCTTCACCTCGATCGTGTCCCCGACCGGGACCCAGGACAGGTCGTACTTCTCCTGGTACCAGTCGCACTCGATGCCGTCCAGCCCTTCCCCGAGCGCGCCGCCGGTGCCGATGAAGTCAAGCGTGTCCGCGCCACCGTCATGCAGCACCACGACGTAGATGCCGTCCACCCCGTAATTCGGCACGCTGAACCAGCGCCAGAACTTCAGCGAGCAGTTCTCCGCGACCATGAACGGGTCGGTCTTGAGCCATGCGTTGGTGTTGTCGTTGTAGCGATGGGTGCTCGACTCGCCGCAGTACCATGCGTGGTTGCTCGAATGGTATCGGTGAGTCGACAGGTGCCAGCGGTCGAGCGACCCGCCGTGGGTCCACAGGTCATCGCCCGACTCCATGTCGTCGCTGAACCCGAAGTTCCCGATCAGCAGGTTGAACGTATCCCGGAACTCGTAATCCTCGCAGGTCAGGATCAGTTCCACCCGGGCCAGGTACGACGCCGGGCACCCGCCCGCGATGCTGACCCGGAAGCTGTCGCTTGCGACCTTGGCCGACTTCGGGTCGATCTCGCCGTAGGAAATACTGTCCGGCGCAAGCACGGTCACGTTCGCATCGAGCGATACCAGCTTCGCCATGACCCCGTGGCCGTACGCGTGACTCAGGTTCTCGACGCACACCTTGACCGCCTTGGTTTCGCCCGGCAACGCCGGCGGCGTGGCCCAGTAGTAGCGCTCCACACCAAGCCGGGTCCGGCCGACCAGCAGCACCGGGTGGAATGTCCGCGCATCGACGCCGTCTGCGGCGCGAACCACCAGGTCAAACACCAACACCTGGCCGTCCGCAGCGCCGCCCAGCACGTCGATCTCGAACGCGTCGGCAAGCCGCAGCGACTCGCCCGGCGCGAGCTGGCTCAGGTCCGCAATCGTATCCACCAGCTCGACGCACGGCTCGATGCAGCGCAGCACCAGTTCGGCCGCGTCGGACGTCACCGTACCCGCATTGTGCATCGTTACCGGCAGGAAAATCGTCTCGACCGGGTTCACAATCCCGTCGTCGTTGCCCGGCAAATCGTTCACCTCCCAGCCCGCGAAGTTCACGAACGCGCCCGACTCGGTCGAGACCGTGGTCTCATGCGGGTAGAAGTTCTGCGCGGTCACGGTCAACGTGAAACTGCCCGCGGTCTGCGGGTCGGTCGCGAGCCACACCCGGCCCGCCGCGTCGGTGTGCCCGCGGCTGTAGGACTCCTCGCCCTTCATCAGGCACACAAGCGCGCCCGGCACCGCGGACCCGTTGTACGACACCATCACCTGCACCTGGCCGGCTCCCATCGGGATTGCCTCGGGCGCGACCACGGTCAGCGATTCCGGCACCGCGGTCCACACCGGCATCTCCGGACAGCCCATCAGGTTCAGCTGGTACTGGTGCCAGCGGTACACGTTCTCCCCGCGCGAGAACGGCACGAAATACGCCTTCGACAGCGCCAGCGCTTCGCCGACGCGCGTGTATCCCCGGTTCTGAATCTCGCCCCAGAACTGGTCGTCGAACTTGTCCGAATACCCGAACCCCGAGTTCCCGGGCGAGCCCCAGCCGTAGGACGAATTGCCGACAAACGCTACCGCGCCGCCGTTCGCGTTGGACACGAACGCCTCGCCGATGCTGTTGTAATCGTACGCCGCGGTCCAGCACCCGATTGAAAACATGATACCCCGGTACGCATTGGTAATCGTATCCGCGTCCCGGGTCCGGAGCCGCGAATAGCCGCCGCAGCTCATCACGTCAATCCAGCCGTGGCCGTCGTGGTTCATGTAGTTCTGCCCGTCGCGAATCGCGGCCATCACGCTCGACCGACTCTCGTTGCCCAGCCGCTCGTACTTCTTGGTCACCGTGTACCCGGACGAGAACGACTTCCGCTCCAGCATGTCCTTGTGCTTCCCCCCGTCCGTGTACGGATCGCTCCACATCACCTCCGCGAAGAACAGCACGTTATCCTGCGCGTCCATCGCCGGGGTCTTCTCATACTCCAGCACCTTGTTCACGAACGCCTGCGCCTTGCTCCGGGAATTCACCGGCGCACGGCCCGCGTACAGGTCCGGGTACATATCCACCGAATCCGCCACCTCGCCGAACACGTTGTTCCCGTTGCGGTCCCAGTCCCCGTCCGCGTCCGCGAAATACAGGTCGCACGGCAGCGAATCCTCGCGGTTGTGAATGTTGCCTTCGCTCTCCATCGCGAACGCCTTCCGGAACGGTATCACGCTCACGTCCCCGCCCAGCAGCAGGAACACCACCCCGGAATCCGGCAGGGTCTTCGTGTAGTTACGCAGCTTCTCCGCGTTATCCCGGCCCGGGTAGGTCGAATACACCCACGCGATGTCGCGCACCACGGTCGGCACACCCTTCTTCGTCTTCCAGTCCGCCAGGCGCTGGAAGATCGAATCGTAGGTCGATGATGTCACAATCACGTAGTCGAACGCGCTGATGTCCAGGCTCGGGAACGGCGGCAGCGGCTCATAGTCCACTTCGACCCGAAACCCGGAGCAGAACTCCAGCAACCCCGCGTCCCCGGTAAACCGCACCGGGTGAAACACCAGGTCCACGACCGTGTTCGCACCCCGCCGGCCGGTGCCGGTCCAGCGCCCGGCCTCGGCCGGGTACGCCTTGCCCGACTCATACACCACCGGGTCCGGCCCGGTGAAACCATCCACGCCGTCAACCAGGCTCAACACCACCTGCGGCTGGCTCGGGAACGGCAGCGCGTCCGAAGCCAGCTCGCCCCAGCCCTGGGCCTTTATCCGCACGCTCTTCACCACACACCGGCCCGGCATCTCGATACTGAAAGGCATCGCGGGCAACTGCGGACAGCCGGGTTCCCCGGTCACGTCCATGCCGTCACCCAGCACCAGCACGTAATCATCGCGCTGCTCCAGCTCGAAATCCGACGCCCGGAAACCAACAGTCTGCTTCAGCACCGCCGCGTCCGCCGCGCCCACGACCAGGACCAGCAATGCGGTCAACGTCACAGCCACAAATCTCACGGTTCCTCCTTGGGAATCACTGGAAATACTAGGAGCCATCTCAGACAATTATAGGACTCTCAACCCCCTTGCGCAAGTGAACGGTCACAGACCCGGGAACCGAAGTGAAGCCACAAGGACGCAAAGACCCAAAGACGACAAACCAGGAACTCCGAGGTCTTGCATCGCCTCCGTCATTGCGCACGGCGAAGACGATACCGCCGAGCGCCCGGACGGGGACATGAAGGCGGGGACATGACCGGTATTCGGTCCTCCGAATCACGGATCGTGTCCCCGGTTGCCCCATAATCTCAAATCCCTGGCTTGTCATTCGCGATCCCTCGATGGTTCGACCGGGAAACGAAGCGTTGTAAGTACGTGTTTCAGTCGGAGTTTCCTCCGACGAAATGATAATATATGTTATCATGGAGCGCAATCGCATTGTTCGGCTAAGTTATTCACCTGTCATTCGTTACCCGGATTCTGAAT